>JANLPX010000395.1:0-4036 GCA_031367485.1 Alphaproteobacteria bacterium
CATCTCAGCTTGGAACCCAGAGGCTAGCTTGGCATCCAGAGCCAAGCTCATCCGAATGGAGCGACTGATCCTGTGGAAGCGTAGGGAGAGATCAGCCCCAACCACCCCAGGATCAGACCCCTGCAAATCTCTGGCTTGGTCCTGAAGCATGCGCGCCATGTCCATGCCGATGGCCACCAACTGACGCAGAGTTCTAGCCCGCCACTCGGCGCGCTCGGCATCGATGTCGTCATCGCTGAGGGTTGGCAGATCGCTCATGAACGAAACAGGAACACGATGATGACGGCTTGTCAAGGGAGTGGCGTTCCGAAGCGGAAGAATTATCCACGAACCGCACCAACGACACGAACATCACCCCGAACGGTCACCTCCGCCCGTCACCCTAGGGCTTGTCCCTAGGGCCCCTCGCGCCGCGACAGCTGAGTCGGTTGTAAGGGCGGGGTCCCCTTCTGCAGCTCAAGGCCTGCTCGGAGAGGGATCCTAGGCACAAGGCCTAGGATGACGGGGGTTGCAGGGCATAGTTTTTGGTAGCTGAACCTCAGACAAGATTGACCACAAACCCACTCGAAAACACACGAAAACCATGGGGATCGGTCAGCCCGGGGAGTTGTCCACCCGCTCTATCCAGACGACCTAAAAGGACGGAACGCAGAGTTCGCTGAGGTCTCGCAGAGATCGCTGAGGGTGTTCGTTTCTGCGTCCTCCGCGAAGCCTCTACGAACTCTGCGTTCAAGACCTTCGGCAGCTCGGATTGCCCACGAACTTCACGAGCGGGCACGAGCCGGACCACTCAATTGAAGTCACAGCGCACCTTATGAGCTGATATCGCAGAGTTTATCTTAGTAGCCATTGGTAAAATTAAGTGCACTGTCACCGTTATTGGTAGGGAATATAGTTTGTGTCCCGACATTCGTCCCGACATTCATCTGCCGACTTGGCGGAATGGCAACTTGTGGTGGAAGGCAGGCATCAGCGCTGGCTGATGAATGTGTTCTGTGAAGTGAATATCTTCCACTGCCCCATTCGCTTCTCAACGACGTGCTTCAAACGTGTTCGCACGATGCCATCGGGTGCGCCCGGCGGGGGCGGCGAAAACCCCGTGGCCGCAGTGTCTATATCCACCACGAATAGACTTGCCGATAGCGCTCTGACTCGCCGCACCTGCGCGGTCATGTGCGTAGCCTTCGCTGGGCCAGCCCACAGGTCGAGGTGAGTTTGAATGATGGCATTCCGTCCATTCCAAACCTGTCCTGATGGGTCGACGAGTTCGGCCTCGGGCCAATACGCTTCACCATATCCGGTGCCGTCCCGCCCGTTCCAAGTGCTAGCGAATGCTTGTGCCAACTGAGAAGCGGCCAACAGTTGTTCCCGGCTCGGCGCGCGCGCGAGTTGTGCGACCCGTTGCTCGTTTGAGCTGTTGTGGTAAACGCTGGCAGCACCTGTTGTCAGCGCGCCGGCGACTAGCAACCCGAGACATTGCAGAAGCCTTAGCCGAGTTCCCATGCTTCCCCCGATCGCATCAAGCGTAGGCCCATTAGCTTGGGACTGCAATTGTAGCGACTGCTGCCAAATCCTTCCAACGTGAACGAATGGCGGCTTTATCGGCGTAGGGACACCAACCACTCTGAATTACGGAATTACGAATTACGGAATTACGGTGACACTCCACTTAATTGACTCCCGCTTCCCGAGACCCTAGCCTCCGCCACCATGGCACGCATGGCCCGCGCAGTGTTTCCTGGCATCCCTCACCACGTCACCCAGCGCGGCAACGGAAGGGCGCAGACCTTCTTCTGCGATGACGACTATCGCCTCTATCGTGATCTGCTCAGTACCCAGGCCAAGGTTCACGGTGTCGAGGTGTGGTCTTGGGTGCTCATGCCCAACCATGTGCACTTGATCTTGGCACCTCCGACGGCCAAGGCGCTGAGCGCGGTGATGTCAGCCGTGCATCGCCGCTATGCCGGGCACATTCATGCGCGCCTGAAGCGGACGGGTCACTTCTGGCAGGGGCGGTTTGGCTGTGTGGCCATGGATGAGAGCCATCTCGGCGCGGCCCTGCGCTATGTGGCGCTTAATCCCGTGCGCGCCGGGTTGGTCAAGCGGGCCAGCGATTGGGCCTGGAGTAGCGCCAACGTGCATTTGGGGCGGGTAGCTGATGATGGCTTAACGCTCAAGGCCCCGGTCGCCGATCGCTATCCACGGTTTGCGGAATTGCTGGCCAGCGCCGAAGATGAGATCGCCACCAAACGCCTGCGTCAGGCTGAGAGCGTGGGACGACCGCTAGGCGCAGCGGCGTTTCTGGCGCGGTTGGAGGCGGAGAGCGGGCGCGTGCTGGCAGCGGGCAAGCGGGGTCCTCGGGTACGGGTGGTGGAGAGTTAAGTGGGGTGTCACCGTAATTGGCAAAGACGGCGGGAGGGTCAGCGCTCTTGGGCTCGCCAAGGGATATCCCGTTGGCGTCGATGCTAGGAGCCGCAGGCGGGCGGATGGCCGCCGACAGGGGCACACCGGTGCGCGCGGCCGTCTGCGGCTCCGCAACGCGCTCTGCCAGGGGCGCTGTCGCGCGGGCATAGTCGGCTTGCTCAGCGGGAGTGGGCGGCTTGTAGGAACCGACGTCAATCCCAACCTGCACGCCAGCGGCGACGACGCCCACCCAATAGATAGCCGTCAGGACAAGTTCGAGCCGTTGCCAGCCGTTGAGTTGGTTAAGCTTCAAGACTTGCCCTCGGCTGAGTTGCGGTGCAGTTCGTCTAAGTCGCGAACGTGGGGAGATGCACTACTTATAGCCCAACCACTCGTGAGGCCGTGTTTCATATTTGGGGCTAATACTCATCCTTCTTCATGATCTCCGCCTCTAATTTGTCGGAGGTTTCGGTGACGTCGTTGATGACCTCTTGGATCAGGGGGGTTGAGGCGTTTTCCGGCAGGTCTGAGGAATAGAGAATGTCGAAGCCACCGCCCTCGTCATTTGGCCTTATGGACCAATAGCCGAAATTGGTGCGGTTCTCTCGCAAGAGCCGCATGAGTAGGGCCTTATCCGGCGATTTCACTGTTGCGGCATAGGCTTCGACGGAGCGTTTGCGGCTGGGAATTACGGTGACACTCCACTTAATTCCCGTCCGACGCCGCTATACGCCCGAACTTAGTTCCCTAGAACCACCTGAGCCGTAAGCACATCAGCCGTGGTGCGGACATCGCCAAACGAGCGATCCAGCAGGCCTGCGCGCTCTAGGATCGTCACGTCCTCATGCACGCGGCGATACTGGCGTTTCAGGCCCAGGGCCAAGGCGTTGATCGAGTTGGAGGGGTGGCCATGCAGGTGGCGCAGCAATCGCACGCGCTCGCCGGTTAAAACGGAGGATAGGGCCTCCCAGGATTCAAAGGAGAGTATACGCTCCTGCGTCAGATCACCGGCCTCCGCGCGCTTCCAAGCGGCGACAAAGCCCGCCATATCGTGTGCCAAGTCGCCGCCCACAGTGATTTTGACTTCGCTGCTCATGTCTCGTCGCCTCGTTGGGCCGCCACATCGGCCATGAAATCTGCCACCAACTGCTCCAGATCTGTGAAGCCATAAATCTCTTGGCGGTCACCGTAGTGGCGATGATCGCCTTTCCCCGCCTCGTTGTCGTAGCCCACCAGTCGTTGGCCCTCGTGGCCGTAGAATAGGGAGTATTTCAGATTGTGGGCGGAACCTCGAACCGGGGAAGGAACATGCCAGATGCGCGCCTGCACAATGTGACCGTCGTCATATTGGCGTTTCAGATCATAGAGCAGTTGTGCTCTTGGCATGCCGCAGCATAGTGCATCGCAATCATGTCGTCAATTGACATATGTCATTAGTACGGATCTCGTGGATTACCCCAGCCGCATCACAAGCCTTGCCCCAGCCCCCCTGCTACCGCTATACGCCCCCTGCAAAATGGAGAGTCTCATGGAGATTCGCGAAGGGCTTACCTTCGACGATGTTTTGCTCGAACCCGGTCCGTCCGATGTGATGCCTGGGCAGGTGGATACCTCCACCAAGTTTACGCGCGAA
>JANLPX010000406.1:0-2436 GCA_031367485.1 Alphaproteobacteria bacterium
GGCAATCTTGCAGCCACAGCCGCCGCCGTGGGCGAGGGAGGTCAGGCGAACGGCGTCGAGCATGATGTGGCCTTAGGCAATGGATGCGGGCGAAGCCCTATTTTGACACGAAGTACACGAAGGACGCGAAGGGCACTAAGGAGATTGGATTCCCCGCTGCTCCCCCGCCACGCATTGAACGCCACTTCGTGGTCTTTGTGTCCTTGGTGGGCTTTGTGTTGAATGGGGCGTTCCGTTCCGCTCGCCACCTATCGGTGTTGGGTGCTAACTCAAAATATGACGATTGCCCTGACAAAGGACGTGGAAGCCAAGGCCCTGGCCCGGTTTGACGCGATCATTGACGTGCGAAGTCCAGGTGAGTTCGCCGAAGACCATCTGCCGGGTGCTGAGAACTTGCCGGTGTTGGACGACGTCGAGCGGGCGCAGGTGGGTACCATCTATGTGCAGCAGTCACGGTTTTTGGCCCGGCGGATCGGGGCGGCGCATGTGGCGCGCAATATCGCCAAGCATCTAGAAACGGCGCTGGCGGACAGCCCCTCCGGCTTTCGCCCGCTGATCTATTGCTGGCGAGGTGGGCAGCGGTCCAATGCCATGGCGACCATCCTTAGCCAGGTGGGGTGGCCGGTGACCTTGCTGGAGGGCGGCTATAAGACCTATCGGCGCGCTGTGAAGGAACGGCTTTATGACGAGCTGTCGATGTTGAGACTGGTGCTGTTGGATGGCCATACCGGCACGGCCAAGACGGAGATCCTGGGGCGACTGGCGGCGCGCGGGGTGCAGACCCTGGACCTCGAGGGGCTCGCTAACCATCGCGGGTCGCTGTTCGGCGGCAGGGGCGGCCAGCCGAGCCAGAAGATGTTTGAGAGCCTATTGGTGGCGTGGTTGGACAAGCTCGACCTGCGCCAAACCATCCTGGTTGAAGCCGAGTCCAGCAAGATCGGCGAGCGCATGACCCCGCCGCTGATCTGGCGCGCCATGCAGACCGCACCGCGTATTGAGCTCCGCGCGCCGCTGGAGGCGCGGGCGGCCTATCTGGTCAGCGCCTATCGCGACGTGATCGAAGACCGCGAGGCGCTCGACGCAGCCTTCATGCGTTTGCCGGTTTATCCGGGGCAGAAGCGGTTGGAGAACTGGCGCAGCCTGGCCGATGCTGGGGCTTTCGTGGAGTTGGCCTCTGACCTGATGGAGCACCACTACGACCCGGCCTATGACCGCTCGGCGCGGAAGGATGAGCGGACGAGTTTGGCGGTCGTGGAGCTGGCCGACCTGGGCGAGGCCGAGCAGGAACGGGCGGTGGGGGTCGTGGCGGGGTTGTGTGCGTAACGCATTTCGCAAGTGAGTCGTGTGCCCGGCTAATGGAACACTTGCCGGATTGGCTCAGAACAATCCTCCCCAAGCACACACAGTCTGGGTTAAGGCAGAACAGGTCTCTCAAACCTAGTTCTGGACTTCGATTCCCATGCCGTCCTACGCCCTCGACACTGCAACGCACCTGGAACCGCTTGGCGACGGGCGGTTTCGTTGTCGCGCTGACCAAGCCTATTGGAACTTTACCAGCGCCTTTGGCGGTTGGGCGTTAGCGTTGGCTCTCGAGGCGGTGCGGCTGGCCGGGGGTGCTGAGGGAGACTTGGTCAGTATCAACGCCATTTTCCCCGATGCCTTGAAGGCCAAAGACCTAACGCTGACCGCCGCTTGCCTACGCCAAAAAGCCAAGACGGCGTTCTGGCGGGTAGAGTATCGGTTGGCCGATGTGGCTGACTCGCCGCTGCTGTTCAGTGCCGATCTGGTGTTGTCTAAGCGGCGTGCATCGGAGGTGGCTTTTCAGACTGCGGCACCTGTGGTTCCGGCCTTTGAGGCTTGCCCAGTGTTTGACTCTGGCATGGGCCCGAAATGGATGGCGCATTATGAGCAGCGCACCGTCCATGGCCAACCGATGACCAAGCAAGCGCGGCCCAATAGCCTGATCTGGATGGCTGAACGCGACGGGCGACCTTGGGATGAGAAGGGGCTGGCGGCGGTGTCTGATGCCTTCATGCCTAGGGTGTTCTTTGCAGACACGACACTGAGGTTCGGATCGACAGTGTCGTATTCCCTACACGTGTTTGCTGAGGCCGATGATTTCATGCAGGCCGGGTCGGAACCGCTGTTGATGGAGGGCGACGCGGACGCCATTGCGTCAGGCGTCTATGACCAACGAGGCAAGATTTGGTCGACGGCGGGGCGGCTGCTGGCCGTGACAAACCAAGTGGCGTTCTTCCGGTAAGGCCCTGAGACTCCACTTTCCCTTGACGCCAACCGCTGTCGGGATGACTCTGTGCGCTAAAGTTCCACAGAGTTAAGGGAGGCCGCTATGGCCGATGGTTCGCTTGCAGGGGTGATTTCGCTTAAGGGCAAGGTCAGCGAAGAGGAGTGGCATGTCCGCACCGAGCTGGCGGC
>JANLPX010000436.1:0-3220 GCA_031367485.1 Alphaproteobacteria bacterium
TCTGAGATGATCAGCGGCGGTGAGAGCGCAATGATGTCCCCTGTCGCCCTAACAAGCAGTCCGGCTTCCAGCCCCTTTACCAGAGCCTCATAGCCGCGCGCACCCGGCGCGTCGGGGCGTGGCGAAAGCTCGATGGCCGCCATCAAGCCATAGTTGCGGATATCGATCACATCGGGCCGCTCGCGCAGGCTATGAACCGCGGCCTCCCAAATCGGCGCGAGCCGAGCCGAGCGTTCGAACAGACCCTCTCGGGCGTAGATTTCCAGGGTCGCCAGTCCTGCCGCGCAAGCCGCCGGATGGCCGGAATAGGTATAGCCGTGGAAGAACTCGATCAGGTTTTCAGGACCTTGCACCACGGCGTCATGCACCCGGCGATGCACGAACACCGCCCCCATCGGGATCGCCGCATTGGTCAGCCCCTTGGCGGTCGTCATGATGTCGGGGGTCACGCCCAACGCCTGCGCCGCAAACGGTGCGCCGACCCGGCCAAACCCGGTGATCACTTCATCGAAGATCAACAGAATACCGTACTTGTCGCAAATCGCCCGTAGCCGCTCCAGATAGCCCTTCGGCGGCGGAATAACCCCCGCCGATCCGGCAATCGGCTCAACAATCACCGCTGCGATCGTTTCGGCCCCGTGCAGGGCCACCAGCCGTTCCAACTCATCGGCCTTCTCCGCGCCAAACTCAGGCAGCCCTTTTGAAAACGCGTTGCGCTCCAAGTCCAGGGTATGGGCCAGATGATCTGTCCCGGGCAGTGTCACAAAGGTGCGCCGATTATTGACCAAGCCGCCGACGGATATCCCACCAAACCCGACCCCGTGATAACCCTTCTCGCGACCAATCAGTCTTACCCGCTGCCCCTCACCTCGCGCCCGATGATAGGCCAATGCGATCTACAGCGCGGTATCAACGGACTCAGAACCTGAGTAGGTGAAGAACACCCGGTCCAGGCCCGGCGGCGCAATGTCGCTAAGCGCCTTAGCGAACTCGAAGACGATCGGATGAGCCATCTGGAAGGTCGGCGCGAAGTCGAGCTTCATCAACTGGCGATGCACGGCCTCTGCAATCTCGACCCTGCCGTGACCTGCATTGACGCACCAAAGCCCCGATGTTCCGTCAAGAATTTCAGCGCCCTCGGGCGTGCGGTAATACATGCCGCTCGCCTCAGCCAGGAGGCGCGGGTCGGCCTTAAACTGTCGGTTTGCGGTAAACGGCATCCAGAACGCCGACATGTCTGGGCGGTTGTCGCCAAAATCCGCAGGCATCACATGTATCCTCAACTTGGGTTCTAACGACTACTCTACACCAGATAGCTCATTGATTGACCCAGGATAGCGAGCGCACTAGCGTTAAGCTTGAGGTGGGCACTGACCATCCTCGTGCTGGTTCATCGCCCATGACCAAGTCCATCTTTGTCAGCTACTCCTCTAAGGATTTCAATGCCGCTGACCTGATTCGAACGGCGCTGGAGGCTGAAGGTATCTCCTGCTGGATCGCACCGCGGGACTTGACGGCAGGTATGCAGTGGGGCGCTGGGATCGTCGAGGCCATCGAGGCCTGCGACGCGGTGGTCGTCGTGTTCAGCCAAGCCTGCAATGCCTCGCCCCAGGTCGCGCGTGAAATGGAGTTGGCGGTCGCCAATCGAAAGCCGCTGATCCCCGTCCGCATTGCTGACGACATGCCCACCGATGACATGAAGTATTTCTTGGGCGTCTCCCATTGGTTCAACGCCTTTGAACAACCGTTAGAGAGTTACCTGGCCCAGATCGTTGCTTCGGTCCGCAGCGTCCTGGCGCGACAATCGTCACCCTGGAACAGTCTGCAACGCCGCCTGCCGCGCAGTCGCTCGCTGCAATTCGTGCTCGTGGGCGGTGGCATGGCGGCCCTGGTCCTACTGGCGATGGCCGCCATGCGGCCCGACCCAATGGCCGGCATGAAGTCACCTCTCGCCGGGCGTTGGGAAGCCAGGATTGCCGGCGGGAAACCTGGACAACCCCCCTGCATTCTTGATGTCCAGAAACTTGGGCAAGCTACCTTCTCTGAGGATTGCCCGCCACCTCTGACAGCCGCGGCGGGGTCACTGACCACCAGCAAGGACGGCATTTGGGCCAGCAGCTCCTACAAACCAGGGGACGAAGGCAGCTTTCTCTTGCAGGGCGGCACGGCACACGGCTTCGCAGCCGCCTTCCAGCGCGGTATGTTTGGTGGCCTCACCACCCGCGATCCACGCTTCGGTGACGTGAAATGGCGCAGAGTGTCGGCTGGAAAACTCCTGACATCCGCCGCCGACAAGGTGCTACCCAACACCGCCGCCTGGCCGCTCAAGGATGTGCCGGCCATTGCCGCCCGCGCTCAAACCTACGTGCGCGCCAAGTGGAAAGGCGATGCGGTGCTGACCGCGATCGACATCAAACGCGTGCGAACCAATGAGACCGCAACCGGCAACCTCCACAGCCCCCAAGGTGAGATCGCCATCACTTTCAGCTTCTATTCCCCCGACACCCAAGAGGGCCTTGCCTTCACCCCCGGCTCCAGCGCTGGGGCCATGTTCCCGATGGGCGTCATCAATCACGACCGGTTCGACAAGCTCCCACCCAACTTCCTCGACCTACCCCAAGCCGTCGACCAAATGCGGGCCCAAGGCATGCGCGCCAA
The DNA here is from genome assembly GCA_031367485.1 of Alphaproteobacteria bacterium. GTDB lineage: Bacteria > Pseudomonadota > Alphaproteobacteria > Caulobacterales > Caulobacteraceae > Phenylobacterium. The sequence goes on from JANLPX010000436.1 coordinate 2,659, forward strand.
AGACATCTACCAAGCCCAAATCGAAAACTGGGCCCCCGGCACGACCTACGGCAGAGCCAAACTCAATGGCCTCGCCTGGATGATCGACAGCCAACTGGATGAACGGTTCGTGGTACCCGCGGAGGTGCCGTGAGGGGCGACTTGGGAATTAGTGACGGCGACAGGGACCCTAGGCACAAGGCCTAGGGTGACGGTGGCACGCAGGGAAGTGCGATAATTCTTGACAGACAGATCTTCGTATGTTCTTGTTTCGTTCGTGTCTAGGCTCGCTGACAGCTCCGAAGAACTTGCCGCCGCATCGCAGCGCGTAGCGCGGCAGTTGGATGAGCTGGTCAGGATGGCTGAGGTCGGCTTGGTGCTCTGCCGCGAGATCGTCGCCAAGGTGCGAGGTGCTGAGGGTCTGACCTATGATCCCAGTCTGGCCTATTCTCGTATATCCCGAGCTGTACGCCTGACCGTCGTGTTGGAGAGCAGGATCGCTGAGGAACATCAGCAAGCTCTGGATGGCGTGGTCATGGTCAAGCCCCGCACCACCAAGGCTCAGGCTGTGGTGCTTGAGGTG
>JANLPX010000449.1:0-2368 GCA_031367485.1 Alphaproteobacteria bacterium
GATGTGGGTACGCGAAACCAGACCTACTGTAGGCTTGAGTCCGACCAGACCGTTGATCGCCGCAGGGCAAACAATCGAGCCGTCTGTTTCTGTACCAATCCCGCCGCCGGCGAACCCGGCCGCTATGGCAGCACCTGTTCCAGCGCTGGACCCACAGGCGCTGCGGTCCAGGCCATAGGGGTTTCGCACCAAACCGCCCACCGAGCTCCAGCCGCTTATTGATCGCGTTGAGCGGTAATTGGCCCATTGCGACAGGTTGGTCTTGCCCAGGATTATCGCCCCAGCGTCAGTCAGGCGCTTGACCATCGGGGCGTCGCGGTTGGTGACATTGCCCGCCAGAGCTAGTGAGCCGGCCGTTGTGGCGGTGTCGTCTGCGGAGTCGATATTGTCTTTCAGCAGGATCGGCACCCCGTGCAGAGGGCCGCGTACCTTCCCGGCCTTACGCTCTGCGTCGAGCGCCCGCGCGTCGGCCATGGCGTGGGGATTGAGAGCAAGGATGCTGTTGAGCCGCGGCCCCTTGCGGTCCATCGCCTTGATGCGGGCGAGATAGGCCCTGGTGATGCTCTGCGAGGTCTCGCTGCCCGAGGTCATGGCAGCTTGCAATTCGGCGATTGAGCCGAACGCGAGATCGGTGGCCTGCGCCACGGGAGAGGCCGTCACCATGATCAATCCAATAAGTAGGGCGAACAGAATTCTCAGTTTCATGACTTCACCCCGTACCCGCAAGGGTGAGAATGTCGCGCGACGCTGGAGATGTGTCTAGGACGAGGGCGCGCGGCCACTCATGGCCGTCCGACCTCTGCTCGATGTTCGATATTTGTTCTAGACGCAAATTTGCGATTGCCCCAAGACTGCACACATCAGAACGCCGCCACGCCTCCAAAATCCTGGACATGCCCGCAAATGACCATTGAAAATCTGATCCGCGCAATGCCGCCGCCCCTCGTGCCCTTCGGGGCCTTCAAAGGACCCTGGCGACCGGTTGAAGAGGAGCTCGGTACATTAGCTGTGAGATGTTCGACTGCGACGTAACCGACTTCCTTGCTGGCCTCGCCACCGGGGAGATATTGCCCATGCAATTTCCCGACGACCTGCTGCCCTGCGCCAAGCTATTCCAGCCGAGCTCAGCCGAGAGGGACCTTCGGGATGAAGATTTATTGGACTGATCTGTATGGTGCGCTGCATCCGACAGGAGCCCTCCCATGACCCCCTCCATCACCGCCTTTGAGAGCTCCCCCGATCGCGGCCAGGGGCTGGCGCGGGATATGGGGGTTCGCTGGGCGCTGGAGGAAGTGGGTCAGCCTTACGAGGTGCGTCTGGTCTCGTTCGCGCAGATGAAGGAACCGGCGCACCTGGCGCTGCAGCCTTTCGGGCAAATCCCGACCTATGAGGAAGGCGATCTGGCGCTCTTCGAGTCCGGGTCAATCGTGTTCCATATCGCGCAGCGCCATCCGGGACTTTTGCCGGAAGATGCCAATGGCAAGGCACGCGCGATCAACTGGATGTTCGCCGCGCTGAGCACGGTTGAGCCGCCCATCGTTGATCTGCAAATCGCCAAATTCGCGGAGGGCGACAAGCCCTGGTCCGCACAGCGCCTGCCGCTCGTTGAGGGACGCATACGTACCCGGCTGGCCGAACTTTCCCGCCGGCTTGGCGGTGCGGAATGGCTCGACGCCGCGTTCAGCGCCGGCGACCTGCTGATGGTGGTGGTGCTGCGCCGGTTGAACGGCACGGGTCTATTGGACGAGTTTCCAAACCTTGTGGCCTATGTTGCGCACGGCGAAGCAAGGCCTGCGTTCCAGCGAGCGTTTGCGGCGCAGCTGGAGGTTTTTGAGGGGGACTCGCCGACGGGGTGATAGAGTTTCTTTTCTGGACGGGTTTACGCTCAGCCCGACAGTTGGAGTTAGCTCTATCAGCGATCATCGCGGCACCGCCAGAAAGATAGGGCCGCGCCTTTCGGGGACGCGGCCCTGCTTTCGACGTTCCGCTTAGCGGGGAAGCGTACTGCGGAACGGAAAGTAGGCTAAGGTTGCACGTACTGGTGGCCACCTTAGTTGCGAGGGCCGGGAGACACCTCGCATGACACTACTTGCCAGAGGCCAATTCGGTTCCTTGGAACTGAAGCCGATCAATATCCTCGCGCAGACATCCAGGCTTCGACAGCACCAACGGCGGTCGGCAACAGGTCTCGACGCTCGGTGTAATAGTGGTCCGCATCCTTAATCAGCACCATTTCCTTGTCAGCTGATGCCACCGCCTCAAACAGGCGCTCACCGTGGCTGGGCGTGCAGGCAAGGTCGGCGGTGTTGCTGATCACCAAGACTGGGCAGGAGATGGCACCCGCATTAATCACGCCGTTGGCGCGGCT
>JANLPX010000354.1:0-3927 GCA_031367485.1 Alphaproteobacteria bacterium
CCAAGGGCGAGACCCTGATTGATACGGCCGTGACGCTGAACGCCATGCAGCCTGATATCCTGATTATCCGCCATGCTTCCTCCGGCGCGGCGTCCTTGCTGGCGCAGAAGGTCTCCTGTTCGGTGATCAATGCCGGGGACGGACAGCATGAACACCCGACCCAGGCCCTGCTCGACGCGCTCTCCATGCGCCGCGCCTTTGGGCGAATCGCAGGCCTTAGGGTCGCCATCTGCGGCGACGTGCTGCACAGCCGGGTGGCGCGTTCAAATGTCGGGCTGTTGCAGATGATGGGGGCCGAGGTCCGGCTAGTGGGTCCGCCGACTTTGATGCCAGCGGAAGCGGAGCGTTGGGGCGTCTCAGTGTTCCACGACCTTCGCGAGGGCATTGCCGACTGTGACGTGGTGATGATGTTGCGCTTGCAGCTAGAGCGTATGGACGGCGTCTTGGCCCCGTCCCAGCGAGAATATTTCCGGTTTTGGGGCCTTGACCGAGAAAAGCTAGCTCATGCGGCACCACAGGTCCGGGTCATGCACCCGGGCCCCATGAATCGCGGGGTCGAAATCGACTCCGACGTCGCCGATGATCCGGCCGTCAGCCTTATCCAGGATCAGGTAGAGATGGGCGTGGCCGCGCGCATGGCGATCCTGGCTTCCCTATCCGCTCGCTTGGACAACCACTGATGCGCAGCCTCTGCGTTTTTTGCGGGTCGAGCTCGGGCTGGAACACTGATTATATCACCGCAGCCGGGCACATGGGCCGTCGCATTGCAGAGCGCGGGCTGACCCTAGTCTATGGCGGTGCCAAGGTGGGCCTGATGGGCGCGGTGGCAGATGCGGCGCTCAACGCTGGCGGCGAGGTAATCGGCGTTTTACCTGAAGCCCTGCAACGTAAGGAATTGGCCCATACTGGCCTGACCCGTCTTGAAGTCGTCAGCTCCATGCACGAACGCAAGGCCCGCATGGCCGAGCTGTCCGACGGCTTCATCGCCCTGCCCGGCGGCGCCGGAACCCTGGAGGAAATCTTCGAGATCTGGACATGGGGTCAGCTCGGCTTTCATGGCAAGCCTGCGGGATTCCTCAATGTGGCAGGCTACTACGACAAACTCGCTGAGTTCTTGGATCACACCGTCACCGAGGCCTTCGTCAAACCCGTACACCGCGACATGCTGATGTTCGATGACAACCCCGAAACTCTGCTGGACGGCATGGCCGCCTACACCCCGCCCAGGGCCGAGAAATGGCTGGAGAGGTTTGAGCTGTGACTTTCCCCACTCCGCTCATCCCGGTGCATACCGGGACCCAGATGACAAAACACAGCGCGCATCCAATCACCATTGAGCATTCTCTCCGCCATGCTCAAAACTCTGCGAACTGGATCCCGGTATGCACCGGGATGAGCGGAGGAGTGAATTGACCCGCCCTCTCGCCTTCACCAATGCGCACCTCGTCGACCCGGCCAGTGGCTGGGACGGCCCCGGTGCCCTGCTGGTCAAGAATGGCAAGATCGCTCAGGTCGTCCACGGTGGTGATCTGGGTACACTCTCCGACGATATCGAAGTCATCGATGCCAAAGGTGCCATGCTGGCCCCAGGGCTCGTGGACCTTCGCGTCAAGACCGGCGAACCGGGGGCTGAAACGAAAGAGACGCTGAAGTCAGCAGCTCTGGCCGCAGCTGCCGGGGGTGTGACCTCGATCGTGTTGCAACCCGACACCGACCCCGTGATCGATGAAGCCTCCGTAGTCGACTTCATCCTGCGTCGGACCCGCGATATCGAGCTGGTCCACGTCTATCCCGCCGGTGCCGCGACCAAAGGTACACTTGGTCAACGCATGGCCGAGATTGGACTGATGGCCGAGGCCGGTTGCGTCTATGTCACCGATGCTGATCGCCCGATCGTTGACAGCAAGGTCATGCGCCGGGTCCTGGCCTATGCCGCCAGCTTTGGGGTCTTGGTGGCGCATCGCCCGGCCGATCCTTGGCTCTCTGCCGGTGCCGTCGCGACGGAGGGGGAATTTGCGGGTCGCATGGGCCTGCCCAGCGTGCCGCCCATCGCTGAGAAGATCATGCTGGAGCGCGATTTGGCCTTAGTCGAACTGACGGGCGCGCGGTTGCTGGTCGATCAGGTAACAACGGCCTGTGCGCTGGAAAGTCTGGCGCGCGGCAAGGCGCGGGGACTGCCGGTAGCGGCCACAACCTCGATCAATCACTTGTCCTTCAACGAAATCGACATCGGCGACTATCGCACCTTCGTGAAGTTCGACCCGCCGGTGCGCAGCGAGGACGATCGGCAGGCGACCATCGAGGCTCTCGCATCTGGCTTAATCGACATCGTGGTCTCTGCCCATGCCCCCGCCCCGGCCGAAGACAAGCGCCTACCCTACGACGAAGCTGCACCCGGCGCTGTGGGCTTACAGACCCTGCTCCCGGCCTTGCTGGCCTTCCGCGACCGCATCCCGCTCATCGACCTGATGCGATCTGTCACCAGCCGCCCAGCCGACCTGCTCGGCCTGCCTGCGGGCCGCCTGGCCAAGGGTGCACCTGCGGACCTAGTGCTCTGTGATCTCAACGCCCCTATCGTCGTCGACCTCGACAAACTCAAATCCAAGTCCCGCAACTCACCCTTCGACGGCCGCCGTTTGTTTGGCGAGGTTCAGGTGACCTTGGTGGACGGTCGGGTGGTCTATCGGGCTTGACCCGGTTATCGGGATTTCGGGTCGCCAGTCGCCGCCGATCCCCGCTCCAACCAGTCGATATAGATCGGATCATACCGGGTCCGCGCGATGTCCTGATACAGCTGTTGGCTCTCGCTCGACAATGCCCCACGCCACTGCTCGTTCTCACCCTTGTTGAAGAAGGCTGAATTGCTAAGCCACGCTCCATGATTGGTGTCGGGCGCGCGCTTATCGGCATTGGCCTTCATGTCGGCAAAGGTCGCAGCCCGCACCAGTTCTGGCCATTTTGCTTCCGGTACGGTGATGGCCAGCAGCCCCGCAAGCCGCCGCATCTGCCCTTCTAGGTCGGCCTTAAGATCTGCATAGTGCAGGAAGTGCACATTGGGCAGTTGGCGATGTTTCCAAAAAGTCTCGCCATGATGGAAATGTGACCAGAACGGCAGGCCGTCCTGTTCCCAGGCAAAGCTGCCATGGGTCATCCACAGCTTGAACCGATCATTGATGTCCTCGGGCAGCGGCGGTGGCGCTTCCAGAACGATGCCCTGCGACCCCAACACTGCGGCCAAGTGCGGCATATCCATATTAGTTTGATGGTGCTCCATCGACATGAACACGTCGCGCGGATCGCGACCGCAATAGATGTAGGTCACATTGTCGTAATAGGGCAGCCCATCCAATGCGGTATGGGTCTTAATGAAGCGGCGGTGGGTTTGGGCTTCGAAGACCTCCAAGACCTCGTCGATGCTGGCCGTGCGCATATCCAGCCAAGGCGAAAGTTCTGCCAGCGAGGTGGGAAGATCAGCGGTCTGATGAATCAACAGGGCACAGATCATCTGGGTCCATGTTGTGCCCGCCTTATAGGATGTGCAGACAAGAATATCGCTGTCGCGCGGTTCGAAATCCCGCCAACGGCTGCTGTCCATGATGAAGTGTTCATAGACGTGCTCGATCGTCGGCTTGTCGGACATTTGGTATCCCCCCGGACCCAATCGGTGATTTCAGACACTATTCGCTGTTCGAGGACGGGTTATGTCAACCGGCGATCTACGACGCGGCTCTGCTTTGGGTAATGCCGAACTGTGCGAGAGTCTGCCATAGTACCGAAAAGGCATTGAGGGCGGGATGATGGCAGGACGGGTCGCAGGCAAAGTAGCACTGATCACCGGCGGGGCTTCCGGAATTGGCGCAGAATCTGCCAGGAGACTGGCGCGCGAGGGGGCGGCAGTGGTGGTAACCGACCTAAATAGCGACGCGG
>JANLPX010000470.1:0-3274 GCA_031367485.1 Alphaproteobacteria bacterium
TGCAGATCAGGTCCCGTTTACGGCGGGTTAGGGTTAGATCGTGCGCTACAGGGGTCTAGCCCACAAATCTGTGACTAGAATGCGACAGTTTGGCGCCGGAAACATTTCGCAGCGGTAATCTTCGTTGACCCCTAGGGTGTAACTCCCGTAACTCCCAAGTAACCGAACTCTTCTTTTTGGATTCGGGACCTTTTTATTTTGGGGAGCGAGTGCCGCAGATCGTGATGATCGGTGGACCGCCGGAGGACCTAAGCCTTGAAAATGATAACAACGCGGGAACGCTTATTGGCGTCTTCCATGATTTGCGGCGCGGCATTTATGGCGATGTCGTCGACCAGCACGGTCGCCTTCGCTGCTGCCGCTTCGGACAACACGCAAGTTGAAGAGCTTGTCGTCACCGGTTCGCGCATTGCGCGTAAGGACTATGTGGCCAACAGCCCGATCACCACGGTTACCGATGAAGCCATCAAGGCCAGCGGCAACACCTCGGTGGAAAACATCCTGAACGTTTTGCCACAGGTTGTTCCGGGCCTCAGCTCTGCTTCCAACAATCCGTCTGACGGTACGGCCACGGTCGACCTTCGTGGCATCGGCCCGACGCGCACCCTGGTGCTGGTCAATGGCCGCCGGATGAACCCATCGACCAAGTCTAACGCAGTTGACTTGAACAACGTCCCGACCCGCCTGATTGAAAAGGTCGAAGTCGTCACCGGTGGTGCGTCAACCGTTTACGGCTCCGACGCCCTGGCCGGCGTTGTGAACTTCCAGCTGAAGCAAAACTTCGAAGGTCTGGACATCTCGGGTCAGTATGGCCTGTCCGGCTACGGCGACGGCGAGAAGTCCGACGTTTCGGTCATCTTCGGTTCGAACTTCGCCGACGATCGCGGCAACGTCACAGGCTTCATGAGCTATGCTGATCGCAATCAGATTTTGCCCAACAGCGATCGCTCATGGTCTTTGATCGATACCAAAGGCGGTTCTGGAACCGGTGTGAATGGCGGTTTGAACCAGATTGGTGTCAACCCGTTCGGTGGTTCAACTGCCAGCCCATTGCATCGCCGGTATGCCTTCAACGGCGACGGTTCGATCCGTCCGTTCGTCAATGACTTTTCATTGACCACCGGCGACCGTTACAACTTCGCACCGGTCAATCCGCTGTTGTCGGACGGCGAACGCTTCAATATGGCGTTCCTCGCTCACTACGACATTACCGACTCCATCCAGGCTTATTCGGAAGCCTTCTACACCGACAGCCGCAACAGCGCGCAGTTGGCCCCGACGCCGGCGACTGGGATCCAAATCCCTTATAACAACGCCTTCGTGTCGCCTTCATTGGCAGCCTTGGCCGCGACCCGTACCAACCCCACGGCCGATCTCGATCTCTCCCGCCGAATGGTTGAAATCGGTGCCCGTCAAGAAACCCGTAATTCCGATCAGTACCAGGTCAATCTCGGCTTGAAGGCTGACTTGGGTTCGGGTTGGAGAGCTGATGGTAACTATAGCTACGCTCGGACCGAGTTCACGACCTCCATCAAGAATGATGTTTCTCGCTCACGTCTGACGGCCGCGCTGTCAGCTGGTCCTGGTTCATCGACAACGTCTTGTGCGACCGCTTCATTGGCCATTTTCCCCAAGTGTGCACCGATCAATTTGTTCGGCGCGGGTAAGGTATCGACCCAAGCTGCGAACTTCATTCGTTTGAACTTCTCCGACCAAAGCGTGTTTGAGCGTCAAATGCTGTCGTTCAACGCCTCCGGCCCACTGTTCACGTTGCCAGCTGGTGACTTGGCTGTGGCCGTCGGTGCAGAATATCGTCGTGATGGCCTAAGTTTCACGCCAGACGCCGCTAAGGCAGCGGCCGACATCTACGGCTTTAACGCCGCCCAGCCTGTCGGTGGCAGCTACACGGTTCGTGAACTCTACGGCGAAGCCTTGGTGCCTTTGGTCGCTGACGCGCCCTTCATCGAGTATTTGGGCCTGGAACTGGGTGCCCGTTATTCCGACTATTCGTCGGTCGGCGGCGTGACCAGCTACAAGGTCGGTGCTGAGTACAAGCCGTTTGACGGCCTACGCTTCCGCGCCATGTATCAGCGTGCGAGCCGTGCACCATCGGTGTTCGAACTGTTCCAAGCCGGTGACCAAGGCTTCCCGGCGGTTCTCGACCCTTGCTCAACAGTCAATCCTGGTACTGGCAAAGCAATCACCCTGACGGCTGCTCGTCGGACTTTCTGCACCACGCAGCTGGGCGTCGACCCGGTTACGGCTAAGTTCATCGCACTCAACAGTCAGACCGAGGCCTTCTTCTTCGGTAACCCAGCCTTGAAGCAAGAGACCTCAGACACTGTCACGGTCGGCGCTGTCTGGTCGCCAACCTTCGTGCAGGGTCTGACCCTGACCCTGGACTATTACGACATCAAGGTTGAGGACTATATCAACACCCTGAGTGGCGGTGTGTCCGGGATCGTTGCAGGTTGCTTCGCTTCGGGAAATCTGGCTTCCAGCGCATGCTTCAATTCGGGTATCGGCCTTCCGCTGATCTACCGCGACCAAGCCGGCAACTTGAAGGCGCGCGCACCGCTCGCCAACGTGTCCCAACTGGAAACCAAGGGCGTCGACTTGGCCGCTTCCTACCTCTCGAAAGTTCCATGGGCTGGTGGCATCTGGGTTGACAACCTGAAGATCGATCTTCAAGTCACCTACCTCGACAGCTACGTGCTCGACGGGGTTGAGTACAAGGGTACCATCGGCGACTATAATATCTCGGCCGCCCTACCGGAATACAAGGCTAACCTACGCCTCGGCTACGACGTCGGACCGGTCAAGTTGACCTATTCAGGCAACTACATCGGCAGCATGGAAAACCAAGGCAACATCCCTGACTTCCAGGACGGCGGTTACAGGAATGTCGATTCCTTCTGGTACCATGACGTTAATGCGCGCTGGACCTTCAACGACCATGTTGAGCTCTTCGGCGGCGTTAAGAACATCGGCAATGAAGAACCGCCAGTGTTCGACAACCCACCAGACGGCAACACCGACCCGAACACCTATGACATCGTGGGTCGCTTCTTCTACGGCGGCGTGAGCCTGCGCTTCTAAGACGAACACTACCGTCTGAAAAAATTGGGTGGCGGGTCTTCGGGCCTGCCACCTTTTTTTTGTGTCATTGGGTGGCTAAGTTGGCCCGATGATAGCGACACCCTTGGCGGCGGAGTTGGCGGCGGCTCAAAGCCTCATGCAGAGCGGCAGACCCATGGCTGCCGTGCCCGGCTTG
>JANLPX010000032.1:0-5521 GCA_031367485.1 Alphaproteobacteria bacterium
TTGACGTTACGGTCGTCAAGCGGAGCTTGTTTCGTTGGCCAAGCAGTCTTAGCTGAAGGTTATGGTTTTGATCCGCAATCTGATTGGCCTTAGCGGCCTAGCGATCTTGCTAGTGGGCTGCGCGCCAAGTCTGCCGAGCCAGGTAACCAAGTCTAGTTTGGACGCGGCAATCAGTGGGGCAATCGGTGATCCCAACACGTGCTTGATGATCGGTAAGATCGCAACCGGCGCGGTGGTCTATCGGTTTGGAAGCCATGTGATTTGTGGGAAGCCCTGGCCTTCTTGCACCGACAATGGCGTGACCTCGCCCTCGGATATTTTGAAGTCAGGTCCAAAAATCCGCACCGCCGCGACCTCTAGCTGTCGGTCCAGTGCGGATGGCAGCCGCAGTGTGAGCTGGGCCTCAGGGCCGGTCGTTGACCATGCCGACTTGGCCTATGTGGCGGTGATGGAGGGCTCCAGCGTGCCGCCGGGCATCGTGATCGCCGACAAGCTCCGCTCAGCTTTTAAGACAGCAGGCTTCTAGGCTAGCAGCCAATCACCCAGTGTTGACGCGGACACGCCCACCAAGATCAACCGGTCTCCAAGCCCCAAATCGATAATGGTGTCAGATCCCTCAAATATCACCGAGTAGTTGGTGCCCGCAAAGAGCATTACACGGTCGCCTTCGAGGCTGTTGAAGTCCAAGACGCGGTCACTTCCAGAGCCGTTGAAGGCGTGGAAGGTGTCACCACCAGCACCACCGCTCAGAGTATCGTCGCCGCGATCGCCGGACATCCAGTCACGGCCGCCTCCGCCGGACAGCGTGTCATTGCCCTGACCGCCGCGAATGGTTTCTGCACCGGCCCCACCGACCAGGGTATCGTCGCCAAGGTTTCCGTAGATAATCTGATTGCCGCCGCCGCCCACAACGTAGTCGTTACCTTGGCCGCCAAGTAGCCAGTCATTGCCTGTGCCACCAAAGATGGTGTCGCTGCCTAGGTTGCCATTGATGTCATTGAAGCCATTTTGGCCATAGACAACGTCTGACCCGTCACCGCCACGCAGGTAGTTGCTACCGGTTCCGCCATAGATGGTGTCATTGCCAATGCCGCCTGTGATGGTGTCGTTAGCGCCACCTGTCCCGACCAACAGATCGTTACCCGAATAGCCAAGGATCGAGTCGTTGCCGCCCGCTCCACCGTCCAGGGTACAGTTGTTGCCGTCGACGCCCGTGATGATATTGTTTTGATAGTTTCCCGTTGCGATACTTGCCGAGCCGACTAGGCGCAGAAATTCGACATTGAGGCCAAGCACGTAGTTTACGGAGGTAATGGCGACATCATGATCACCACCGTTCAAGTCTTCCTCAATGACCGTGCGGCTGTCGTTGATGAGATAATAGTCACCGCCCGAACCGCCGTTCAGGATATCAGCCCCGGCGGGCCCGCCCGATAGGGTGTCGTCACCCGCATAGCCATAGATTGTGTCATTGCTCGATCCGCCGACCAGGGAGTCTGTGCCAGGACCGCCAGCCAGCAGGTAGCCGATCCCAGTTGCCGGCAACTGGCTGAGCACATAAGCATAGTGGCCTGTCGCGTCAGACAACGCATGGACGGCGCTGGTCAAGGCCGAGGTGTAGTAGCCTGGCGAGCTGGGGTCACCGGTCTGGGCGACGACATTGTCGCGCAGGACGTTGGCGTTGAGGCCCGTGCTGCCTGATGTGTCCTTCACCGAACCGGCGATATTATCTGCGACGGTGACCGATCGCGCGCCGGAATAGAGGAAGATGCTGGGGGCGTATTGCGGCAACCCTGAGGGTTGTAGCAGGGTGTTGTGGTCAACCGCGTCGTCGGCGACATCCCACAGCGAGATGCCCTGGGTATTGGCGACAACGATAGTGTTTCCAGAGATCGTGACACCGGAAAAGCCGGCGGCCCCTCCCTGGAGCCACATGCCGAGAATTGCGGTTCCGTTACCCTGTTCGAACAAGTTATTGATGACCCGAATGCCTGTGCTGGGTCCGACCTGTCCGGCGTCGGTCCATAGTGCGACATAGTCGGCATGGTCTCCCGATCCCCAATGCCAGGGATTGCTGTCGTGGATCCTGTTGCCTTCGATGGTGACTTGCGAACCGGTTCCGACGACGCCGCTGGTGCGAATATCGTGGATATTGTTGTTCGAGATCGTGACCTGCACGGCCTTGTTCAGGGCGATGCCCTTATTGACCTGCGAGATGTCTACGCTGTCGATGACCACGCCGGTGGATTGACTGACAGAGAAGCCATAGCCGGTTGGAATGCCAATGACGTTACCCGTGGCGTCCAGGCTGGCGGCGCTAGAGCTGATGCCGTTTACGGCGGCACCCCCGGTTACAGTGCCATGGACGAAAGTGATGTCACTCGACCCGATGATCTTCACAATCGGGGTGTACGAGAGGGTGGCAGAGGTCGGGGCAAAATTGACCCTAAGACCGTCGATGCGGATGTGGCTGCTAGACGAAATGGTCAGTGTGTTGAGATGAGCGGGGTCGCCGGGGTTCAACGACGTGATCGTCACATCCGACGAAAATGAGCGCGCAATGGCAATGTCGCCGTAGCTGCCCGAAGCTAAACGAATGGTGTCGCCAGACACAGCAGAGGCGATCGCCGACTGCAGTTGTGCCTGATTGGTGACCGTGATGTCACTCATCTAATAATGCCTGCTCCCGACAGAAACGGTGCGCGCTTTTTGGCTCGCCGAAGGCGCGACGCTTAGAAAACGCCAGCCAACTCCAATGCACCGAATACCCTTAGGTTAGGTAAAGATTGAGGCTTCCATACGTCCCGGCTCGGGAAATTTGGGAACCCGTTGAAGTTCGTAACGGTTCAACGGGTTCTGATGGCTTATGTCAATTCTAACGGGTCAGCTCGTAGACCGCATTGACGTCGATGCGGATGGTCATCTCGCCGGCCGCCACCGGTGTTGAGTCGGCTGATTTCTCCATGCGCGCCATGGCATACATGGGGGTGGGTTGCGGCGGAGAGTATCCACCACCCTCGCTCAGGGTGACCAACCGCGACACTTTGTAGCCGGTCGCTGCGGCATAGAGGTTGGCCTTGGCGATCAGCGCCTTGACGGCTTTTTCCCGGGCGGCGTTTTCAGCGGCTCCGGGATCGGAGATGCCAAAGCTGATGCCATTGACCTGATTGATCCCGGCACTGACCGTCGCGTCGATGGCTGGACCTAGCCGGTTAAGATCGCGGACCGTAACTGAAACCTGGTTGGTGGCCTGATAGCCGCGAAGTTTCGGCGGCTCGTTCTGAACATAGTCATACTGAGCATTGAGGTTCAGGCCGGAGGTCTGAATATCCTTCTCGGCGATGCCGGCCTTTTTCAGGGCCGCAAACACCTTGGTCATTTGGGTCGCATTGGCTTGCAAGGCACCCGCCGCAGTTACGGCCTCGGTGTTCACGCCAAGATTGATTGTGGCCATGTCTGGGGCCATGCGCACGTCGCCAAAGGCTGAAAGGTTGAGCGTGGTGGGGGTCGGCATGCGTTCAACTCCGGCTGATGGGGCCTGAGCGATGGCGGCCGGGACGGCAGACGCCGTGGCCAGCATCAAACCCAGGACGCTGGCGCGGAAAAGCGATTTCATGGATAGGCTCCAAATTAGGACGATAGAGGGGTGTTATAGCTTGGTAATTCAGGTTGACCCAGGGTGCAGATGCCATGTGCCGACCCCTTCATGGCAATTCGAAGATGAACCCAGGCTTTAAGCGGCGTGCGGCCCGTGGTAACCGACCCGTCCGCGCATCTGCGTCGGGCCTGTAGCTCAATGGTTAGAGCCGACCGCTCATAACGGTCTGGTTGTAGGTTCGAGTCCTACCGGGCCCACCAGATGCTCTAAGGCAGTCCGGAAGTGAGGTGCCATGGGTCGTATCCCATTGGGCGGCCAAGACCCCGACGACGGGGAAATCCAGCGAACAGCCTGCCTAGGGCGAGACGGTGGGGTTGGCGGGCGAGCTACGGGGGCGGATCGAGCCGAGGCCGCGCCCATCGGTCCGAGCCTTGCAAACTCTGGCGTCCTGTTTGCCGCGCGCACGCACGGGGCTTATCGGTTGGAGTTTGGGTGTGGTGAGGGGGAAAGTCGTGCGTGTCCCCACATCGCATTCGGAGAGCGGACGTCATGACTGAACCACGCGATAGCAAGGCCCCGCGAGAGGCGATCATTCGTCAACTCTGGTGGCGGCTTGTGGCATTTCGGATTGGGATCATTCCGGCCCCTGTTTTCCTGCTCCTAAGCGGGCTAATCGCGGGTTTTGTCGCCGCCGATAAAGTGCCTTCGGATATTCTGATGAGTATCGCGTTGCTGAGCGTCGGCGGGTTTGCCTGCGCCGAGATTGGCAATCGCATTCCGTTTCTAAATCGGATCGGGGCGGCGGCGATCTTTGCGACCTTTGTGCCGTCTTACTTGGTCTATGCGCACCTGTTGCCGGAGAGCGTGGTTGAGGCGATCAAGGGTTTCACCAAGGCCAGCAACTTCCTCTACCTGTTTATCGCCATTATCGTGGTCGGTGCGATTTTCGGCATGGACCGGCGCGTTTTGATTTCGGGTTTCGTGAAGATATTTCTGCCGTTGGCCCTGGGCTCAGTTGTGGCGGGCTTGGTCGGCATCGCGGTGGGATCGGCGCTGGGGCTGGACCCGAAACACACGCTGTTCTTTATCATAATTCCGATCATGGCCGGTGGCGTAGGAGAAGGGGCCATACCCCTGTCTATCGGCTATGGGCAGATCCTGGGTCTGGAGGCTGGGGGGTTGCTGGCCGAGCTGTTGCCCGCCGTGATGTTTGGAAGCCTGACCGCGATACTGTTGTCGGGCGGGCTGAACTTGTTGGGCAAACACTTGCCGCACCTAACCGGTGAGGGGCGCCTATCACCCCATAGCGTCGAGCCGAATGTCTCCCAAGCCACACATCGCGTTGCCGTCGACGCTGCCACGATTGCCGCGGCCGGTATCACCGCGGTCAGTCTTTATCTGGTTGGGGCGCTGGCCCAGAAGCTGATGGGTTGGCCAGGCCCTGTGACCATGCTGTTCTTGGCGGTGATCTTGAAGCTCGCCAGGGCCGCGCCGCCGTCGCTCGAAGCCGGTGCCGCGACGGTCTATGAATTCTTCCGCACGGCTGTGACCTATCCGTTGTTGTTTGCCATCGGTGTGTCGCTGACGCCTTGGGAAAAGCTAATGGGGGCGAGCAGCCCGGCCAATATCGCGACAATCGTCGCTACGGTTGCGGCCCTGATGGCGACCGGGTTCTGCACGGCGCGGTTCATCGGCATGTATCGCATCGACGTCGCTATCGTGACGGCCTGTCATTCGGGCCAAGGTGGGACAGGGGACGTGGCGATCCTGACGGCGGCCAATCGAATGCAGTTGATGCCTTTTGCTCAGATCGCGACGCGGATTGGTGGGGCCGTCACGGTGATCGTGGCCTTGTTGGCCTTGGGGCAACTGCGTTAGAGATCGCCCATGGCCGAAGCCTTCAACGACATGGACTTGCCCGCC
>JANLPX010000491.1:0-2977 GCA_031367485.1 Alphaproteobacteria bacterium
CGAAGACTTCATGCGCGAAGAAGTCGAGCCCATCAGCCACCTGGGCATGGCCGTCCACGGCTCCATCGGGCGCGAGAAATTCATCAAACCCCTGCAGCAAAAGGTCAAAGATCAGGGCCTCTGGGCCTGCCACCTAGGTCCTGAGCTCGGCGGCCAAGGCTTTGGTCAGGTTAAACTTGGCCTGATGAACGAGAAACTGGGCCGCAACGGCCTGGCTCCTACCGTGTTCGGCTGTCAGGCCCCCGACACCGGCAATGCCGAAATCATCGCCCATTACGGCACTGACAAGCAGAAGGAACAGTACCTCTGGCCCCTGCTGAATGGTGAAATCCGCTCGGCGTTTTCGATGTCAGAACCCACCGGGGGCTCCGACCCGCTCACCTTCACCACCCGCGCCGTGCTCGAGGGCAATGAGTGGGTGATCAATGGAGAGAAATGGTATTCCACCAATGCGCGCTACGCCAAGGTCCTGGTGGTCTATGCTGTCACCGACCCCGATGCCAAAGACCCCTATCGCCGCACCTCGATCTTTCTGGTGCCCACAGACACGCCCGGCGTTGAGATCGTGCGCAATGTGGCGGTCGGCGGCGGCGGTGAGATCGGCGGCGGTAATGAGGGCTATATGCGCTATACCGACGTGCGCCTTCCCTATGATGCCCTGCTCGGCGAACGCGGGGCGGCCTTCGTCATTGCCCAGGTCCGCTTAGGCGGTGGTCGCGTCCACCACGCTATGCGCACGGTCGGGGCCTGCAAACACGCGCTGGACCTGATGTGCCAACGTTCCGTCTCGCGCAACACCCGCGACGGCAAGCTCGGCGATCTGCAACTGGTTCAGGCCGATATTGCCGATAGCTGGATCGCCCTCGAGAGTTTCCGCCTGATGGTGCTCCGCACCGCCTGGTTAATTGACAAGCACAAGGACTATCAGTTGGTGCGTAAGGACATCGCCGCCATCAAGGTGATGACCCCCAAGGTCTATGGCGACATCGCTATGAAGGCCGCTCACCTGCACGGTGCGCTCGGCGTCTCCAACGAAATGCCGTTTATGCACATGGTCACCAGCTCGCTGGTCATGGGCATCGCCGACGGCCCCACTGAGGTGCACAAGGTCACACTCGCCAAGCAAGTCCTCAAAGACTACCGCCCCGACAACGACCTCTTCCCCAAATACCACATCCCGCGCCTACGCGAGGACGCCCAGGACAAGTATGCCGACGAATTGGCGGCGCTGAAGGGGGAATATGCCAAGCTTAGGGCAGCGGAAAAAGTTTAGGCCTGATTGATGACCCCGTCGTCTGGGGGCGGTGTTGCAAAAAACCTGGAGACTGACCCATGTGCCGCAATATCAAGACCCTGCACAACTTCGAACCACCCGCGACCGACGCTGAGATCCGGGCGGCGGCCTTGCAGTTTGTCCGCAAGCTGTCCGGGTTCAATACGCCGTCCAAGGCGAATGCGGCGGCGTTTGGGATGGCGATTGAGCAAGTGTTCACCGCAGGCCAGCGGTTATTGGGGAGCCTGGAAACCCATGCGCCGCCTCGGGATCGGGAGACTGAGGCGATGAAGGCTAAGGCGCGGAGTACGGAGCGGTTTGGGGTGGGAGCCTAGAGCCCTCAGGTGCCAAGATCTGGGTTAGGAGCTCCTGAACATCCTGCGGCCTGCACCCCAACCCCTTAAGCCGCGTGACGTCGCACACGGGCGGCGGAGTAACCCCCCGCTGGCCCGTAAGCCTTAGACTCCAGCCTGCCGCGCCGAACACTCCAGCCAGTTCGGCATTGGTAACCACCTCCCCGCGCGCGATGTTGACGATGCCGGTTAGGTCTGAGGCATCCAGCGCTAGCAATGCGGCGACGGCGTCGTCGGCGTGGATGTAGTCGCGGCCGCCGTTTGGGGAGACGTTTAGCTCAATGTCGCGCTCCGTCTTGGCGCGGATCAGCAGCTCGGAGAGAAAGCCGCTAGCAGCGGGGTCGGCGGCGAAGACGTTTGAGAGTCTCGCGACCACAGCGCGACCGCCTAACTGGTTGAGGCACAGGTTTTCGCCGAGTGCTTTGGAGAGGTCGTAGACACTGCGCGGCAGGGCGGGGTCGAGGGCGAGCGTGTCGGCCTCGTTGCCGCCGTTTGCGCCAAGGCTGTCATAGAGCCTGGTCGAGGAGAGGTAGACGAGGCGTTCAAAGGTCGCCGATTGCAGGACCTTGGCCAGCAGGGTGACGTGGGCCTCCACCGTATCAAAGGGCCGCGTGATGAAATCGCCGGTGAGGCCTGCGCAGTAGAAAACGCGGCCGAGCGGGCGGGTAAAGAGGGCACCGTCATCGCGAGCTGGGGCATAGACATCGTGGCCAGCGGCGGTGAGCGCGGTAACGAGTTTGGAGCCTAGGAAGCCCGACGCACCGATGACCGTGAATTGGGTCATTGGATAGGGTCCTCAAGATGCTCCCCCACTGGGGGAGCTGTCAGCGCAGCTGACTGAGGGGGCGGTTCACGCAGGCGAGTGAGCTTCGACCCCCTCCGGCCCTCTGGGCCGCCTCCCCCAAAGGAGGAGGATTTGACGATGGTGGCGATCACTCTCCCCTCGCCCCGACACGCTTGGCTGGGGTGCCGGCGTAGATGCCGTAGGGTTCGAGGGTGCCGCGCACCACAGAGCCGGCGGCGATCACGCAACCTTGGCCGATCACGGCACCGTCCAGCACCACCGCATTGGCCCCAAGCCAGACATCGTCGCCGATGGTGATACCACCTCGGCTAGGCTGGAAGCCTTGGTCGCGGATCCGGCGAGCAGGGTCGGAGAATTCGTGATTCGTGGGGGCTAGCGTGCAATTGGCGGCGATCAGGACTGCGTCGCCGATAGTTACGCCGTTGCCTGTGTAGATAACGGTACCCGAGTTAATCGCGCAGTCCGCCCCGATGACGAGATCACCCATACCACCGGTCGCCTTGATCTTGACGAAGGCGTCGACCAGGGTTCGCGGGCCGACGTCGA
>JANLPX010000533.1:0-3980 GCA_031367485.1 Alphaproteobacteria bacterium
TGATCGGGGCCGTGGCGATTGGCCAGGTCGCGATCATGCTGATGGCCGAGAGCGCGCCGGTTATGCAAGGCCGCCGGGCAGCAGGTAATCTCGCGGCGGAGTCCGCGTAACTTCAGGGGCATCACTCAAACAGCGTGGACACCCTGGCCAGTACCTCATCCATCAGATCGGCGGGGAGGGTGTCGACCTTGCGCCCGCCGCGTTCGACGATGTCGAGCACGCGAGGCTGGTCGCATCGGACAAGGCCGGTGGTCTTGATGCCGATAATCTCCACGGCGAAACCAATCCGTTTGGCGAAATCGCCGCCATTGGTGATGGGCAGCACGACTGGCAATTGGGTCGCCGAATTGAACGCGGCGGGCGACACGATCAATACCGGGCGGTGGCCTTGCTGCTCGCGCCCTTGGGTGGGGTTGAGCGACACCATGTAGATGTCGCCGCGCTTCACCAGATTTCCTTGCCGACGGGTGGGGCATCTAGCCACTCGCGGTCCTCTGGGGTGGGCGGTTCGGAATAGTCGGATGCCGCGAGCAGCTCGGTGAGGGTGTAGCGAGGTTTGGGCGACGCCTCGATTACCAGCCGCCCGCCATCGACGGCAACCCCGACAGCGGTTCCGGCTTTTAGATTGAGCAGATCGAGCAGGGCGGGAGGAACGGCCAACATCACCGAGCCGCCGACTTTGCGTAGGTTGGTGATGTGCATGAGGGACCTTTTAGATTATTATACTATCGTATAATCTATAATGCGCCGACCGTCAATAAATTGGCTCGATCTATAGGCAAAAGTTCTTGTTTTGTTCTTGACAATGACTTTCGACTGTGGGGCACTTTCACTCTCGCAAATCAGTGCGCCGAGCGCTCAGAGTCGATCCTGAGGATGGCCTCGCACCAAGGTGTTGCGTTCGAGAGCTATAGCCGCGCGGGCATTTTGTCGGTGCAGCGGAGCTCTTCGGTGCTCGCAGGTAAGCCCTGGCGAGCGAACTTCAACGCTAAGGCACCCATTCCCAGGAGTATCTGTATGGCACTAGGCCAGATCGATCCCGCGCGCCTTGAAGGTGACGCGCTTCGCAATTGGTATCGTCGATCTCCAATTGAACTTGAGAGAGACAAAGCCACAAGAACACTCAAGACCTACAACCAGTTCAAATCCAACATCAAGTTCGGCACCCCGCCACAGGTTGCCGCGCAATCGCCGCGCCCAGCGCCCATGAAATCCGCCCCCGCGCAATCTGCACCAAAGCGATTTTGGGACTATTGGGGTGTCCCAGGGTGCAGCAATTGCCACGGCTATACGCCCGACACTCTGCCTCCCATCGGAGGCCACCTACCATCGGCACCTAACTACAGCCCCCGAACCGGCAGTGGAAGTGGATCAGCGCCACGACGAGAGCGGCGGCAATGCGACCAGCAGTACGAATCTGATTCAGAGGTGTGCCGTGATGCGAAGAGTCGAATTTGCTGGGAGAACGCCGCAAATCGTTTGGGCCACTGTTCGCAAACTGGGGAGGTCGGGTTCCCACCGCTGAGATTTGGCAAGCCTAGGCGCTAGGCTCATTTGCGGTGGGGCGCCTTGTTGTCGAAAATGAATAGGCGCTGATGACCCACTCACCCTCTTGGCCGTTGGAGGCTTCGATTTCGAGGAACCTCCAGGTGGCAGCTAGGCAGGAGAGGGATGTTTGGAACGCGGCTTGCGGCAAGAGCAGGGTCGCTTGTAGCTCTCCACCGTTCAACAAGACGCGACCGCAGTCATCGGGCTCGATCACGCCTCGCTCCGGCTCCGGCACGAGGGGCTGGAGCCAAATTCTAATGGGTCTTGGTTGGGAGGTCTCGGGTTCAAGGACAACCCCCCGTATTTCGATCCCGCAGGAGAGCAACAGACCACCTTGGAGTCGCATCTCCTTAGGCATGGATTGCGGGCTAAGTCTCAGGTGTAGCCCGCAGTCCCACGCCGAAATCTCAATGGTGATTATCTGTGGGTTGGTCATTCTAGCCCAGCCCAAGCACTCAGGTTCCTGTGGATAGTCGATGAGAATGAACATGCCTCGATGCTTGCCGGGGTGCCGGCAGCGTTGTCTGTCCAGAGGTGGAGGTATTTCCAGACTGTATTCAGGCAAGTGGCGACCACAGGCCAGGTGGATTGCGGGAGGTGCAGGGTGGCGGTGAGGTCGGTCTCTTCGGGGCGAAAATTGAATTGCCCGATTTCGTTGAGGTGGCCTTGGCCAAACCGCAATTCAGGGCCGAACAGAGAAATGAATATCGAGATGGTCTTGGCGCGGTGGGCGGTCGGGGCGAGTACATGGCCCCGGATCTCGAAGCCTTCCTCATGATTCAATGCGCCCGAGGTCCCAGCTGATGTCGGCATCGCGCCTGATCCCTTGCTGACACGCAGATGCGCGCTCCAGCTTTCAATTTCGATCAGGAACCGCCCGTCGAAGAATGCCGGATCGGGGGCGGCGTTGGTTCCGTCAACGGCATTCATGGAAGTGTATGTCTCAGCGTGGCCTAGGCGGAGGTTTGACGTTGAACCGTGCCGGTTTTGTTCCCAACCCGCAAGCGTGAAGTGCTAGCAGTTCTGGTCGCAACAGCGTTAAGAGTGGCCAGACGGGAGTCATCGCGACGGCGCAGGCGGGTGATGCGCTCGCGACCGGCCATGCGGGCTATATCGCTAACGCGCTGGGCATTGTCGCGCGGGCCCGGGGAATGTCGGGCCCAGCCGCCGAGATCGGCGTTAAGCGCCAGCAGCTTTACCGGGCGCTGAGTGAAGATGGGAACCCGACGCTGGAGACCCTGACCAAGGTGATTGGGGTGCTGGGATTTCGGCTGAGCGTGGAACGTGGGCCGGTGGTGGGGGTTTGATACACTGGCACCGCAACCCTAGGCTCAGTCCTGTATCAGATGGTCGAGTTCCGGGCGGCAGTTCGGCAGCGGCTTGGCCATTTCGGCGGCGAGGTCGTCTGGCATTTCCCAGGTGAATTTCGCGGCCGAGTGTGGGTCGGACGGCGCTGGCGTGGACCCGAGCTCAGCGGTGGATGCGCAGTCGCCAAACGCCATGCGGGCCATTGGAAACGTTGGGCAGAGCTGGTTATCTTCCACCGCCTTAGCTCCTCTAGTCTGGCTGCTGCGCGCCATGCTTAATGCGGATGATCCTAACAGACCCGCCGACCACACTATATCGCACGAGGTAGGGTGCGATGGCGACCAACTCGCGGACGCTGCCCCGGATAGGGCGACCGCGATCAGGGTGTTCCGCTAGAGTCTCGACGGCGGCAACTAACCGTGCCGAGAACCTCTGGGCGGCAAGCGGGGCGAACTGACCGATAATGTAGGCTTTGATACCAGACAAGTCACGCAGGGAGCGGGCCGACCAGATCACGTTGTAGGGTTTTGGTGTCACGTCGGGCCGAGGTCTCAGTCACCAACCTTGGGCGGAGGTAACTCGCCGGGGGTTCCCCATGACAAAAGCCAAGCTTTCATTGCGTCATGGCTGATCACACGGCCAGATTCGATGTCAGAAATGCCTTCCGCATCGGCCGCGACATCGGCGTCCAGATCGATCTCGTCAAAGATGGAACGTTCCGGTTTCATTAGACGAATGTATCATAGATTGGCCTAATGTGGCACTGGAAAACGGAGATGCAGCCGAAGGTCGTCGGCAGCCAGCTTTAGAATTGAATGCACTGTCACCGAAATTCTTTGGAGTTTCAGGGCACTGTCGCCTAAATCTATCGAAATTCTCGCGCTAATATCTCTACTGAGCGAGGGTTCGAAAGAGTCACTGAATCAATATCTAGTTGCTCGATCAATGAATCCCAACTCCCCGTCAGCTCTGCGCGAAGGTCGAACTCCTTGCGCACTCGAGCCCTTCGGCGTCGTCGACTATGAACATCGTCTTCATCGTCCGGGTTTTCTGCGAGTGGTGCATAGTCAAATTCCAGCTCCAATTCCGCTGTGAAACCGACTTCACAAATTATGCTATCCTGC
>JANLPX010000006.1:0-6434 GCA_031367485.1 Alphaproteobacteria bacterium
TTCGAGCGCCTTCAATGCCCTCGATTAGTTTTTGGCCGGTTGTGTTGGGCTTGGCCGCGCTCGCGATACCGACGATCCTCTCCCTGGGTCAACAGGTTTGGTCTAAGGAATCTGGCGCTCATGGGCCGATCGTCTTGGCAACGGGTATCTGGCTGGTATGGCGTAAGCGCCAGGAAATGTTGTCCCTGGCTGAACCGGGCAAGCCCTGGCTGATAGCGCTTGGGTTGGTCGTTTCGCTGCCATTCTACATCTTCGGTCGCGCCTATGACTTCATGATCCTAGAGGCTGGCGGTCTTTATGGGGCGTGCCTGACATCCCTTTATGCGTTCGTGGGTTTGCGAGCGATGATGAAGACGTGGTTTCCCCTATTCTACATGGCGTTTTTAATCCCGCCGCCGGGTTGGCTGATGGATCAGGTTACGTCGCCCCTGAAGGTGTTTGTGTCGAAAGTGGCGACAGATGGCTTGCAGCTATTCGGCATCCCGATATCCCGACAAGGCGTGACCCTCGTTGTCGCCCAATATCAATTGTTGGTGGAAGACGCCTGTTCGGGCATGAACTCGTTGATTGGCCTAGTCGCAATCAGCCTTTTCTACATCTACCTTCTGCGCAACGCCTCCTGGAAGTACTCGCTCTTCCTCATCTGTTTGGTCATTCCGATAGCAATCTTGGCGAACATCATCCGCATTGTGATCTTGGTCCTGCTAACCTACTTCTTTGGCAATGCCGTGGCGCAGGGCTTCCTGCATGAGACGGCAGGCATGGTACTCTTCGGGACGTCTCTGCTCTTAGTGTTCGTGATCGACAACCTGATTTCGCGATTCCGACCGGCAGGGGCAAAGGCATGATCTCCCGCAGGAATTTGCTCATTGGCGCCTCGTGCGTCGCTGCGGCGGGTACAGCTTGGCAGCTCAAGCCTCAACGTAAGCTGTCCCTGCTCGGCAAGAGGAAAATGGAAGCCATAATTCCGCGCGCCATGGAAGGTTGGACATCCGCAAGCTCGGATGGTTTCGTCAAACCCAAGCTTCAGGGCTTGGCGGCGACCCTCTATAGCGAGATCGTGGAGCGGAGCTTTATCAGCCCCGACGATGGCGCGGATGTGATGCTGCTGGTCGCATATGGCGGCACCCAGGGTGATGTGGTGCAACTACACAGGCCCGAGGTTTGCTATCCTGCTCTCGGGTTCGCCATACAATCCAAGAAAGTCGGGTCAGTAAGCGTTTCAAACCTCGCCAGTGTGCCCGCGGTCAGAATCGTGGCGACGGCCGGCGAGCGGACCGAGAACATTGTCTACTGGACCCGGCTCGGCGAGGATTTGCCAACAAATGCTACTGAGCAGCGGCGCATTCTATTGAAAGACGCTATGGCGGGTTTCGTCCCCGATGGTGTTTTGGTGAGAGCCTCTATCGTCAATTCTGACTCTGATGCTGCATTCAAAGCGTTGGATAGATTCGTACCTTCGCTCTTGGCGGCGGTGAACCCGGGTGATCGACCTGCCTTGATCGGAACCAAACGTGCGAAGGCTATTATCTAGCCACCACCAAGTGCTACCCGGCGACTTGCGGCTAGTGCGCGCCATTTGAACAATGCGGCACCTGCCCAGAAGATCTCAATCATTCCAAACGGCCAGGCACCCTGCATGAATCCATAGGCCGAGGCTGCAAGATTGCTGCCTGCGAATCCTAGGGTCCACCAGGGGCTGCGGGCTTCCAGCGCATAACACAATAGACCGCAGGTGACCGCAGCCAGCCCGAACAAGGTCAGACCGTCAAAGGCAAACTGTGCCATCACTTTGACTTTCGAAGGCTTGGGCTGTCGAAGTCGATATCTTTTGCCGGTACGACCTCCAGATTGGGAACGTGCTCGCGGA
This sequence comes from Alphaproteobacteria bacterium, assembly GCA_031367485.1. GTDB lineage: Bacteria > Pseudomonadota > Alphaproteobacteria > Caulobacterales > Caulobacteraceae > Phenylobacterium. Next base: position 1,871 of record JANLPX010000006.1, read on the forward strand.
GTTTTTCGGCAAACACGCTCGCATCGCCTGCGATCACCAACGTGATCTCAGAGGCCGAAAAATGCTGTTTGGCGAACCGCTGAACTTGCTGGGCGCTGATAGCCTCAACCTTGGTGGCGTAGCTGTTCATCTCTACCAGGGGCACATTATAGAGGGCCAGACTTCCCAGGGTATCTGCCAAACCCTCCGTGGTCGCCAGGTCGCGTCCATATTTGCCAATCAGATTGGACTTACGAGCTTGCAGTTCGTCAGTTGCGGGAGGTTCATCCGCCATGCGATTTAGCTGTTCAAGGATCAAATCCAGGACCTCAGTTGCGGACTCATTCTTGGTCTGGGCCTGAGCCCTGAAAGTTCCCGTGGTGTATCTAGCTGAGAGCGTTGAACTTGCCCCGTAAGACAGGCCGCGCTTGACTCGAATTTCGGCGTTCAATCGCGCCGAATAACCTCCGCCTAAAACAGAGTTGGCGACGATGCCGGGATAGTAGTCCACATCATCGCGCGGAATACCGACCTTGACGACAGTCACGGCGGCTTGCCCAGTCCCCGGCAAATCTATCGCGATTGCGCGCGGAGCCGCTACGGGATGGATTGACGGCTGGAAGGGTCGCGCTTCGGACGGCTTCTTCCACGACCCAAAATTCTTTTCGGCCAGCGCAAATCCCTTATCCGGACTGATGTCACCCGTGAGCACCAGCACAGCGTTGTCGGGCCGATAGTAGTCTTGGTGAAGCTTACCCAAGTCGACAACGCTAAGCTTGGTCAAAGAAGCTGGCGTCCCGTCAGCCACATGCCCAAAAGCTGTCCCTGCAAATAGGACTGGACCGACAGCGAACACCGCTAACGCACCAGGCTGTTCATACGAGACTGACAGACCATCGAGATTTTGAGCCCGCTGACGTTCCAATTCCTCGACAGCAAACGCCGGATTCTGCGTCACATCTGCCATGATCGCCATGGCGGCGGCCAGATTGGAGGGCATGACGTTCAGGCTAATCGAAGCCGAATCCAGACTGCCGGAAGACTGCAACGTAGCCCCCAGTGCTTCTGTCGCGGCGGCGATTTGCGGCGCTGTCTTGGCCTTGGTGCCCTCGGTGAGCATGCCCGCAGTCATACTAGCTGCCCCGGCCAGCCCGTCAGGATCGGCCCATGAACCTGCCCTGATCGTCAGGTCGGCGGTTACAAGCGGTAGAGTGGAGGACTTCGCAACAATCACACGCAGACCGTTAGCTAGCGTCTTCTCGACTGCGGTGGGCAGGACCGGTAGAACCGGCTTTCCCAAGTCCGGCGGGACTCTTCTCTGGTCTAGTGGTGCCAGCGCGCTGATCGGGCCCATATACCTAACCGAGGCGACGATCGGCGCAGGTTCTTCGTTTGAAGTCTCATCTTTTGGACGCTCGCTCTCGGCGCGATAGCGGAGAGTCATGCGACGATCGTCGGCCAAATATCGGCGCGCCACGCGCTGAACGTCAGCCGCAGTCACGGCTTGCAATCGCGCCAAGTCTTGATTGGCCTGGGCTGGGTCCCCTTCGGTCGATAACGCGTAACCGATAGCGAACGCACGGCCTTCGATTGTCTCACGCTCCCGCAGCTTTGCAGTGACGAGCTCGTTCTTGGCCTCCGACAATTCGCTCGATTTCGCCGGCGTGTCGCGGAGCGATTTGACTTCGGCCAGGAGGGCAAGCTCTCCCTCTTCTAAACTGTGTCCGGAGGCCATGATTGATCCGACGACAAACATCCCAGGTTGCTGGGGCAAATCGGCAATAGAGAACGCCTGGGCTGAAATCTGCTGGCGATAGACTAGGCTATTGTAGAGCCGCGACGATTTTCCTGACGACAAGATCGCGTCGAGGACCGCAAGAGCGGGTGCATCCGCGTCAGCCGCCTTTGGGCCGAGCCAAGTCAAAGCCACAGCCGGCAAAGGAACATTGGGACCATAGGCTTGATAGACGCCTGGGCCGGTTCGTTCTGGCTCGACCGCATTTACTTGCGGTCTGGGTATGTCGGGATTTTTCAGCGGACCCAGGTACTTGTCGACCCAGGTCTGCAGCATGGCATCGTCAAAATTTCCCACCACGATCAAGGCAGCGTTGTCGGGCCGATAATGGGTCTGGTGAAACGCCTGGACGTCATCGACGGTCGCAGCATCCAACTCCGCAATCGAACCGATACCCGGTCGCTTATAGGGGTGGACCCTATAGGTCGCCTTCGGCAGATAGAGGCTGAATAGGCGACCGTACGGATCGGCCAATACGCGCTGGCGCAGTTCCTCCTTCACCACGTCACGTTCGGACTTGAAATTGGCTTCATCGACCACAAGCGAGCCCAGCCGCTCGCTCTCGACCCAAATCAATCGTTCCAAATGGTTGGCGGGGACCACCGCATAATAGTTTGTGAAATCATCATAGGTCGAGGCGTTGTTCAGTCCACCGACATCCTCGGTGAAGCGATCCATGCTTTCGGCGGGAAGGTTTCGACTGGCTTTGAACATCATGTGCTCAAACAGATGGGCAAATCCCGAGCGCCCGACCGGATCGTCCTTTGAACCTACTCCGTACCAGACTTGGACCGTCACATTCGGTGTTGTTCGGTCAACAGAAGTGAAAACCTTCAAACCGTTAGGCAGGATGCGCTGTGTATAGATTATGGGGGGAACGGCATCGCTGGCCTGGACTTGAGTACAAAAGGTCAAACCCAGCGCCAGGACGAAAATAGTATTGCGGAACATGAAACTTCCCAGATTCGAAGACGCGATGACCCTATCACCGGTCGGGGGCGACGAAAGCGTTACAGTTTGCTGGGACGCCCGTTTCCTTAGGTCGTGCTAGTCAGGTGCTCAGAACTTCGGGGTCTTTGGCTTGACTCCATTGGCCGCGAAGTGGGCCAACATGCGTGCCCATCCATCTGCCGCCGCTTTGGGATCATAGCTTGTGCGATAGTCGGCGTGGAACCCGTGCTGACTGTCGGGATAGACCACCAGTTCGCTACCCTTTTTCTTAGCCAACAGCAGGGCTGTCCGCATCAGTTCAACATCGGCGACGGGAATGCCTTGGTCCTTGCCAGCATAGAGACCGAGCACGGGTGCCCGCAGATTTGCCACCAGTTGTAGAGGCCATTGCCGGCCAGGTTCGCCCAAGAATTCAGCAGGCTTGGGTGCCGACAATCTGCCATACCATGCCGCGCCAGCCTTGAAGTCCTTCAGTCGTTCGCAGGCTAGCCAAGCAATCGCCCCACCCCAGCAAAAACCTGTGACGGCCATATGGCCTTTGTCTACGTAGGGCTGCGCCTTCAATAGCTTAAGGGTCGCACCCAGGTCGTTCATCACCTGCTTGTCGCTAGCCGTAGCCACGATTCTGCGGATCTGATTGAAGTCGGCCAAGGTCGAGGGGTCGCCCGCCCTGACGAAGAAATCCGGGGCAATGGCGACATAGCCCAGCTTGGCCAAACGGCGACAGATGTCGCGGATATATTCGTGTACGCCAAAGACTTCGGAGACAACCACGATAACCGGGAAACGTCCTTTGGCGTTGGGTCTGGCGATATAGGCCGGGATCATGCGGTCGCCAGCATCGACCTGCAGGGTCTCTGCAATCAGACCCGTTGCATCGGTGTGTACCGGTTCGGCTTCGGCCGAATAGGCAAAGACGGCATAGCCGCCAAAGGCTGCCAGCGCCAAGCTCCGGCGTGATAAGTTCAGATCTTCTGCTCGTGTGCCTTCCGGCCGAGTCAAGACTGACATGTTCTGAGCCTCTCGAGGGGTTGGTAATCCTGGAACCAGCCGTGAAGAGAGTCAAAGCGTCTCGACGTACCTAATGCGCTGTAGCGATCTATAGGTCTCCCAAGGGTTCTAGGCCTGCCCCCAAAAATCGGATGATTGGGGGGAGCTCTAATCTGTTAGACTGATCCTGCGGTTTTCTAGGAGCCACGGCAGAAAGGGTTGGCAGCGTGTCCGACGACGATATGACTGCGGACCGGGTGATACTCCGCGCGAGTGCGGATTATCTCCTGAGAATTGTCACGGAACTGTCGCAGATTTTTGCGGGCGACTTGATTCTGGGTTTCGTCTTCCTGGCCCTGGTTCAGGCCAGTATCAGCCATGTCCCCAAGGTGCGGTCTTCGCCTGTTTTTGATCCAGACGGCGTCGTTCCAACGTCGGAACGTCGGGTGGTGTCAACTCTAGCGATCTCCAATTCGCTCGGCATGCCCCGCGAGACGGTGCGTCGACACATCAATAAGTTGGTGGACGCCGGATATTGCGCGCGTGATGAGCGCCGCCGGATTTCTGTCCTCGATAGTGCCTTGCGCCGTCCGGAAATTGTCAAGGCAATCCGCGCCAATCGATTGCATCTCGAAGCCTTGACCCGCCTACTCTCGCGCAATGGATTGCTAAAAACGGATTGATCAATCGGCCGGTCGCGCCCGGCGGAGGGTTAGGTTGAAGCGGCCGCCTTCGGAAACCAAACGGCTTGATCCCACTAGGATGCGGTCAATCCCGTGGTGCGCCAGACGGGCTGACCCGCTGAGCACACAGACATCGCCGGATGTCAGCCGGATTGAGCGCGTGGGG
>JANLPX010000013.1:0-1960 GCA_031367485.1 Alphaproteobacteria bacterium
CGGCTTTTCGAGGATAGGGTTGAATCCTAGACTCGAGCGAACTAAATTAGCTAGACTTAGTTCACTCGAGGCCCCGCCATGCTTACGGTCAACATCCACGACGCCAATACCCGTCTATCGGCCTTGATCGCTGCGGCGGTAGAGGGTGAGCCCTTTATCATCGCCAAGGCGGGCAAACCCCTGGTCAAGGTCACGCGGATCGAGGCGTTGGATGAGCCGAAAGGTAGTAGGATCGGTTTCCTAGCCGGTAGGATTTCTGTGCCTGATGACTTTGACACTATGGGACAAGCCGAAATTGAGCAGATGTTTGGCCTGTCTGAGTGAAACTGCTGCTCGACACTCATCTCTTGATCTGGACGGTCAGCGGCTCTGAAAGGCTATCGCAGGAAGCTCGGACGCTACTGGACGACCGAGATAACGAGCTGTTCTTCAGCCCCATCAGCTTTTGGGAGATCGCCATCAAACGTGGCCTTGATCGACCGGACTTCCTGTTTGACGGGCAATTGCTTAGAGACAGCCTGCTTGAGAAAGGATTTTGGGAGATCACGCTGACAACAGACCATGCGATGGGTGTTGGTAGTTTGCCCCTGCTCCACAAAGACCCGTTTGACCGCCTGCTCATCGCACAGGCCTTGATCGAGGGTGTTACCTTGCTGACCTCGGACCGGATGGTCTCGCAGTATCGCGGCTCGGTGCGCTTGGTTTGACCCTCCACTACCTTTGGATATCCACGCCACACATCGACGCCCTCAGTAGGTCGCTCAGGGTGATCAAGTCGCGGTCGCGCCATAACAGGCCGCCAAAGAACGCGGTCTGAACCACGAAAACCGCGCTTAGACCTAGCGCCGCCGCCGCGCGCAGATGGTCGGCCCATCCAAGCCCAGGTTCAACCGGGCGCACGGCCAAAGATCCGGTCGAGATAGAACATGCGCGGGTGGGTGAGCAGCAACAGCAAGGGGCCAATAAAGGTGCCCGGCACGTCACCGCCCAGTTGCAGGTTGGCGGTCAAGCCCAGGCGGGTGGCGTCGCTCATCACAGTGCCGTGGACGATATTGGCCACGATGGTGAAGTCGATCAGGGGCAGATAGCGGATCGGATCGCGGGCACCCCAAATCAAAAACAAGCCATGGACGAAATACATGGCGATCAGCATGTGTTCGAAGGGTAGATTGCGCTGGGGCGTGTTCCACATCCAACCCGGATCATTGCCCAGCAGAGCTCTGGGATAGAGGACGGCAAAGGCGAGACCGACAAACACCATGGCGATGCGAGTCCAGCGATATTGCTTGTCAAACCACCTCATTGGGGTCCTTTCCCGAATTGGGGTATGTATACTACCTAGTGAGGTTATATAAATTTCAAACCCATGCAAGCGCTCTCGACCACTGATAAGATACTGAATGCGTGCGACGCCCTCTTCTACGTGAAGGGTCTACAGGCCGTCAGCGTGGACCAGGTGGCCGAGGCCGCGGGCCTGACCAAGCGGACGCTCTATTACCACTTCAAGTCCAAGGACTTGCTGATCGAGGCCTGGCTGAGACGGCGGGCTGAGGCAGCGCGGACTGAGACGCTGGCAATTCCCGGTTCTGCGATGGAGCGCCTGCGCACAGCCTTTGCGCGCCTAGAGCCCCAGGTGGTTCATCCGGCGTTCCGAGGATGCCCCTTCGTGAATGCCTTGGCAGAGCTGGCCGACCCGAACCATCCCGCGGCGGCGGTGGCCAAGGTGTACAAAGCCGATCGATTGGCTTGGTTTGCCGCGATCACCGAGGAGCTGGGTAAGCCAGAAACCCATGCCGAGATCTTGATGACCTTGTGGGAAGGCGCTCTCGCAAGGGCGGTGATCACCCGAAGTCCCGAGTCAGTGAAAGCCGCATTGACGGCCGCCGAACTAATCCTGGCCTAGCGCGGCGGGTCTCCGGCCACCGTCGTGCGATGCATGAGGCGCAGGTGGCCGTCATAG
>JANLPX010000019.1:0-2212 GCA_031367485.1 Alphaproteobacteria bacterium
GCGGCCGCGCAACGCGTCCTCCATGGCCAACAGCTTTTCCCGCTCGCCTTCCAACATCTTGTCGACAGGGATGCCGGTCCAGCGGGAAACCACAGCCGCGATCTGTTCGGCGTCAACCACCTCGGGTGAGACGGCGTCTTCGGCAGCCTTAGCCTCAGCGTCGGTCAGTTGCCGCTCAAGCTGCGGGATTTGGCCATAGGCGATCTCTGACGCGCGTTGCAAGTCGCCCCGCCGTTGCACGGTCACCAACTCGGCACGCAAGCGGTCCAGCGCCTCGCGGATCTGCGCGGCAGACGAGACCTTGTCCTTCTCGGCCCGCCACTTGGCGGTCATGTCTTCGGACTGAGCTTCGAGGTCCTCCAGCTCGATTTCGAGCTTTTCCAGCCGCGCTTTGGAGGCCGTGTCGGTTTCCTTGGCCAGAGCTTCGCGCTCGATCTTCAGCATCACCGCCCGGCGATCGATTTCGTCCAGTTCTTCGGGCTTGGAGTCCACAGCCATGCGCACCCGGCTGCCGGCCTCATCGATCAGGTCGATGGCTTTGTCCGGCAAGAAGCGGTCGGCGATGTAGCGGTTGGACAGGGTCGCTGCGGCCACAATGGCACTGTCGAGGATGCGCACCCCGTGGTGTACCTCGTACTTCTCCTTCAGGCCGCGCAGGATCGAGACCGTATCCTCGACGGTCGGCTCGGCCACAAAGATCGGCTGGAAGCGGCGGGCCAGGGCGGCGTCCTTTTCCACATGCTTGCGATATTCATCCAGGGTCGTCGCCCCGACGCAATGCAGGTCGCCCCGCGCAAGGGCAGGCTTGAGCAGGTTGGAGGCGTCCATCGCCCCTTCGGTCTTACCCGCGCCGACCAGGGTGTGCATCTCGTCGATGAACAGGATGATAGAGCCCTCGGCCTGGGTCACTTCGTTGAGCACCGCCTTGAGCCGCTCCTCGAACTCACCGCGATATTTTGCGCCCGCGATCAGCGAGCCCATATCCAGCGCCTGAAGCTGCTTATCCTTCAGGCTTTCGGGCACGTCGCCATTGACGATGCGCAGGGCCAAGCCCTCCACAATAGCGGTCTTACCCACCCCAGGTTCACCGATCAGTACCGGGTTATTCTTGGTGCGGCGGCTAAGCACCTGAATGGTGCGGCGGATTTCCTCGTCCCGGCCGATGACGGGATCAAGCTTGCCGTCCCGCGCCGCCTGGGTCAGGTCGCGCGCATAGCGTTTCAGGGCGTCATAACCCTCTTCTGCAGAGGCACTGTCGGCGGTCTTGCCCTTACGCAGGGTCTTAGCTGCCTCTTCCAAAGCCGCAGCATTTGTACCAGCGTCTTTGATGGCCTTGGCCGCGTCGCCGCCGTCCTTGGCGATGGCAATCAACAGCCGCTCGGTTGTGACGAAAGCATCGCCCGCCGCCTTAGCGCCCGCCTCGGCTTCAGCAAACACCCGCGCGGTATCGGGCATCATATAGAGCTGGCCCGATCCACCCTCGACCTTGGGCCGTTTGCTCAGCAAGAGATCGGCAGCCTGATCGGCATCGTCGGGCCGGCCGCCTGCGCTTTCAATCAGGGCGCGGCTCAGGCCGTCCTTTTCCTCAAGCAGGACTTTCAGCAGGTGCTCGGGTGCAAGTTGCTGATGGCTGCGCGCCATGGCCAGACTCTGGGCCGATTGGACCGCCTGCTTGGCGCGGTCGGAATAGAGATCAATGTTCATAGGTCCCCTCGTAAGGCGGAAAACCAAAGGTCGCCTTGATGAAGCGCAACCCGTGTTGCAACGCATGTAGTGGGGCGAACGGGCCACACAAGGGATTGGGGGGAGCTTTGACCTATTGCGGGGGGTTATGCTTCTCGAGAAAAGCCACAACGCTCTGCAACATTTGGAGCCGGGTTTCGCCCCGCGATAGCCAGTGATCTTCTCCTGGCATGATCACAGTCTCCACGGGTTTCCCTGCGGCTTTGAGGGCCCGTTGCATGGTCAGCGTCTGTTCGAGCGGGACCATGGTGTCGTCCTTGCCGTGCACCAGCAGGATTGGAATGGTGATCGCATCCACATGTGATGCTGGCGAAATGGCATCAAGAATCGGATCGCTTTGGTCATCAGCACCGACAAACTTATTCAAGTATCGCTGTCCAGCGACGCCATAGTGGCTCTTGGTCCAGGCAAACATTCGCCGAAGGTCTGCCGTCCCTGCAACGGAAGCCGCGCAACGATAGACTCCTGG
>JANLPX010000049.1:0-13540 GCA_031367485.1 Alphaproteobacteria bacterium
AACAGGTTGATCAGGGCTGGCCCCTTAAGGGTTTGCCGCAGGTTGACGGAACGACCGTCGTCGAGGGCTGGCAATGTAAGTTCAGGCAGGGGTTTGCCGACGAGAGCCTGGGGTTGAACGTGAGGGTCATGCCGCAGGGCAAAGAGCCAGAACAACAACGCCAAAGCGGCCAGGGCCGCCAGGGGCGCGATGGCTAGCCAACGGTTCAAACCTCAGGCTCTTTGGTCAGTCGCTGAGCCTGCTGGCGCCAGTAGCGGGCTCGCGCCAAGCCAAACCAGATCATGGCGATAAACGCCGCAAGGCTTAGACCGTAGGCTGACCAGATAAAGCCGCCATATTTTCCGGGATCGAGATCCAGCACTGTCTAGACCCTCGCCAAGCGAGCAAGCGCGGCCTCGGCACGCCTGCGCCAAACTTGGCCGCGAATACCGACCAACCAGAGCGCCCCAAAGGCCGCCATATAGGCCCCCACCATCAGCAACAGCGGAAGGAGATATTCCGGGGTGAGTTTGGGTCCGCCCTTGGCGAACACCGTGGCCCCCTGATGCAGGCTGTTCCACCAGTTTACTGACCAATGGACCACCGGCAGATTGACGAGCCCGACCAAGGCCAAGATGGCACCGGCACGCGCTGACTTCGCCTCGTCTTCCAGGGCACTCCGCAGCACCAAATAGGCCAGATAGAAAAGGAACAGCACCAAGACACTGGTGAGGCGCGCATCCCATACCCACCAGGTGCCCCACATGGGTCTGCCCCACAAAGATCCGGTGATAAGCGCTAGGGCCGTGAATGTAGCGCCAAGTGGCGCGGCGGCTTGCGCAGCAGCATCGGCCAGGGCGTGCCTGAACACCAAGGATAAGAAGCTGGCACCCCCCAGGCAGATATAGACGAACATACTCATCCAGGCGGCGGGCACATGGATGAACATGATCCGCACCGTGTCACCCTGCTGATAATCCTCCGGAGCAGTGAAGCCGTACCAGAGACCCGCCAGGGCCAGACCAGAGGCGATAAGGCCCAATAGGGGCGCGGCCCATCGCGAGAAGGCCATGAACCGCTCAGGATTAGTCAGGAAAGCCGGGGCCAGAAACATGCTTGCCGATTAACCCGCAGCGACGGGATGGGCAATGGGGTCAGATCGGTTCGGATCGGTCGGCCGCCAAGCCAACCGATCCCTTGAGAACCTAGCCAGGGTGACCCGGACCCATTTCGCGACCCATCGGACCGCGCATACCGCCCATACGACCACCCATGGGGCCGTCATGGCCTTGGTGCATGACGTCGAAGGCCTTTTGCTGGCCGGGTGAGAGCTGAGCGTAGAAACGCTTAACGGCCGCCGCGTGCTCCACCATGGCCGCGCGATGCTCGTCCATCTTGGCCAACATTTTGTCCATACGCTGCGGCGTGGTGAGTGTAGCCATTGCATCGTGCTCGCCGTCCATGCCGTCCATAGGGTCAGCCGGGGGCTTCATGCTGGCGATGAGCGCAGCCAGCGCCGGTTCTTGGGCCGGGGTCAGTTGCAACGCAGCTCGCAAATGGTCGGCGTGACGTTTGGCCATCGCCGCCGGATCTGGACGTTCGTGGGCCATGCCGCCACTGTGGCCGCCGCCCATCATACCAGAGGGCAGCGGTTTCGGCTGGGCAGAGGCAACCCCGGAAGCAAGCAGCAAAATCGTGGCGCCAAGGGCAATTGGACGTAGGTTCATTTGATTTCCTTTGTGGCTCCCCAAGGCTCAAACGCCCCAAGCTGTCAGTCTCCGTCACTAACCCGACCTGAATTCGGGTTCGGCGTCGTTGATTCAACGCAACGCCGGGCCTTGCTTTGCAACAGTGTTAGGAAACCGCGTTGCGGCAGGCTGCAGCCATGGCGACTGGCCCAAGGGCGATGGCCGCGGCCGCATAGCCACCGAGCAGAGTGAGGCCCGCCGCCCAAGGCAGTCCCGATGCCAAGGCGGCCAAGGCTCCGCCACCAAATATCACCGGCGGCACGAAGAGCGGCAAGACGATGACGGCGGTCAGCAGGCCGCCCCGACGCGCGCCCAGGCTCAAGGCGGCCCCGATGCCCCCCGTAAAAGCAAAGGCCAGTCCGCCGACCATGGCGCAGGCGAAGATCAAAGGTGCCAAGATGGGGTCTGCACCGAGCGCAATTGCAGCGACAGGTGCGGTGGCCCCGAGAGGAGCACCAGTCGCCAGCCACTGACCCAAGCACTTTACCGCACAGGTGATCTCTAGCGGCAGGGGCGAGGTCAATAGAATGTCCAAAGACCCATCCTCGAAGTCACGTTCAAATAGCCGGTCGAGGTTGAGTAGAGACGCCAGCGCCAAGGCCATCCAAGCGATACCCGGCGCGACGGGAGCCAGCCGGGCTGGCTCTGGGCCTATAGCTAGCGGAAGGAGCGTGGTGATGCCCGCATAGAAGCCGACAGCGACTAACACCCCGCCGCCACGACCCCAAGCAAGGGAAACCTCACGCTTCAGAAGTTCAAAGGCTAGGTTCACCCCGCAATCTCCAGGGCGACCGTCGCGATGGGCAAGGGATCATGCACGGCAGCCAGGATGATGCCGCCGGTTTGCAGATGCTCGGCCATGATCTCTGCGAACCGGTGACGCCAGCCTGCATCAAGCGGGCTTAAGGGTTCGTCGAGCAACCAAATTGGCCGGGGCGCGGAGATCAGCCGCGCAAGCGCCAAGCGTCGGCGCTGGCCAGCCGACAATCGGCGAACCTCTAGATCCAGCAGTTGCCGCAGACCTAGCCGATCGACAGCCGAAGCCGCATCGTTACCGCCAAGCCAGCGGGTCCAAAAATTGAGTTCTTCTCGCCCCGTGCGACCAGATTTCAGACCCTCTAGATGACCCAAGAGATGCAGATCAAGTTCGTGGGCTTGGCCTGGCTCAGTTGCACCGAACGTGATCGCACCAGCGGTCGACCCCATGAGTCCCGCGACAGCGCGCAGAAGACTGGTTTTCCCCGAGCCATTCGGACCGGTTAGGGCGCAGGCGTGGCCGGCCTCCAGGCTCAAGTTTAACCCGCTGAATAGGCGACGGCCTCCGCGATCAAGGGTCAGATCAGCGATGTCCAAGCGCGAGATCATCAATTGCCCGCCTTGGTCGCATGGACTGGAAAGATTCCAAGGTCTATGACGCGGTCGGCCGGTGCCGCCTCGGAGGGCGTTCGCCGCGCGGGGGCGAACGCTGTGTGTCCGCCTTTTATAGCGCGCGATCTCCGAAGTCGTCGTTCTGCGGCCGTAAACAGAGGAAGGATCCCTAACATGGCTTCGATAGATAGCCTCAATACCCGTCGCGAACTCAAGGTCGGCAAGAAGAGCTACTTTTACTACAGCCTTCCGGCGGCAGAGGAAGCCGGTCTAACCGGTGTTTCGCGTTTGCCAGCCTCAATGAAGGTGCTGTTGGAGAATTTGCTGCGTAACGAAGACGCGCAAACCGTGGGCTCTGATGACCTCAAGGCCCTGGCCGCCTGGATCGACAATAAGGGTTCGGTCGAACACGAAATCAGCTTCCGCCCGGCGCGCGTGCTGATGCAAGACTTTACCGGTGTGCCCGCCGTGGTCGACTTGGCCGCCATGCGTGACGCCATGACCCACCTGGGTGCCAACCCGGAAAAGATCAATCCGCTGGTGCCTGTCGATTTGGTGATCGACCACTCGGTGATGGTGGACTATTTCGGCACCGCCAAGGCGTTCGGTGAAAATGTCGAGCGGGAGTATGAGCGCAACATCGAGCGTTACCGGTTCCTGCGCTGGGGATCCTCGGCCTTCAACAACTTCCGCGTGGTGCCGCCCGGCACCGGCATTTGTCACCAGGTGAACCTGGAATATCTGGCCCAAACCGTTTGGACCAATGACGACGAAGGCCAGACGGTGGCTTATCCCGACACCGTGGTGGGCACAGACAGCCACACCACCATGATCAACGGCCTGTCGGTTTTGGGCTGGGGCGTCGGCGGTATTGAAGCTGAAGCGGCCATGCTGGGACAGCCGATCCCGATGCTGATCCCCGAGGTTATCGGCTTCAAGATGTTCGGCGCTATGCCCGAGGGCGCAACGGCCACCGACCTGGTGCTCACGGTGACGCAGATGCTGCGCAAAAAGGGCGTGGTCGGAAAGTTTGTGGAATTCTATGGTCCGGGTCTCGCCGGTCTGACCCTGGAAGACCAAGCGACCATCGCCAATATGGCTCCCGAATATGGGGCGACCTGCGGATTCTTTCCGGTGACCAAGGCGACCATCGACTATCTGCGGGCCACGGGCCGTGCGGCCGACCGTGCCGATTTGGTGGAAGCCTATGCCAAGGCTCAGGGCCTGTGGTTCGAACCCGGTGATGCCGATCCGGTGTTTACCGACACTCTGGAACTGGATCTGGGTTCGGTGCTGCCGTCTCTCGCCGGTCCGAAGCGCCCACAAGACCGCGTCTTGCTGAGTGATGCCGCCGCAGAGTTCAACACCGCGCTCGCCAAGGAATTCGGCAAGGACGGCGTGGGTGAGCGCGTCAAGGTTGCCGGCGAAAAGTTCGATGTGGGCAATGGCGACGTGGTGATCGCAGCCATCACCTCCTGCACCAACACCTCTAATCCTTCGGTGCTGATCGCGGCAGGGCTGGTGGCCAAGAAGGCCATCGAAAAGGGCCTGAAGGTGAAGCCTTGGGTCAAGACCTCCCTGGCTCCAGGCTCCCAGGTGGTCACCGACTATCTGAAGGCTGCTGGCCTGACCAAGAGCCTTGATGCACTGGGCTTTAATCTGGTGGGCTATGGCTGCACCACCTGCATTGGCAATTCCGGGCCTTTGCCGGAAGCCATCTCGGATGCTGTAACGGCGGGCGATCTGGTGGCTTGCTCCGTCTTGTCGGGAAACCGCAATTTCGAAGGTCGGGTGAACCCTGACGTTCAGGCCAACTACCTGGCCTCGCCGCCCTTGGTGGTCGCCTATGCCTTGGCCGGTTCGATGTTGATTGACCTAGCCACCGAGCCCCTGGGCAACGGCAAGGACGGCAAACCGGTCTATCTGAAGGATATCTGGCCAACCTCGGAAGAGATCGCGACGTTGCAGCGCAAGCACGTGACGCAGAAGATGTTCGCCACCCGCTATTCCGACGTCTTCAAGGGCGACAAGAATTGGCAGGGCATCAAGGTCGCCGGTGGCCAAACCTATGCCTGGGACATGGGCTCGACCTATGTGCAGAACCCGCCCTATTTCCGTGACCTGAAGATGGAGACGACCCCGATCACCGACATCGTCGAGGCTCGGGTTCTCTCGGTCTTCGGTGACTCGATCACCACGGACCACATCAGCCCGGCTGGTTCGATCAAGGCCAGCGGTCCGGCCGGTGAATATCTGCGCGAGCGCCAAGTGCCAGCCACAGAGTTCAACTCTTACGGCGCGCGGCGCGGCAATCACGAAGTGATGATGCGCGGCACCTTCGCCAATATCCGCATCCGCAACAAGATCACCCCGGAGATCGAAGGCGGCGTGACCAAGCACTTCCCCTCGGGCGACGTGATGTCGATCTATGACGCGGCCATGCGCTATCAGACCGAGGGCCGCTCTACCGTGGTATTTGCCGGTAAGGAATATGGCACCGGGTCATCCCGCGACTGGGCGGCCAAGGGGACCAAGCTGTTGGGTGTGCGCGCGGTCATCGCCGAGAGCTTTGAGCGTATTCACCGCTCAAACTTGGTAGGTATGGGCATATTGCCGCTGCAGTTCCTGCAGGAAGGTTGGCACAAGCTCAATCTGAACGGCGAGGAGATCGTGACTATTCGCGGTCTGACAGAGCTGTCGCCGCGTCGGCAGCTGACGGTGGAAATGTATCGCCCGTCGGACGGCCGCATCGCGCGGTTCCCGGTGCGTTGCCGGATCGATACGCCGACCGAGCTTGATTATTTCAAGAATGGCGGGGTCTTGAACTACGTGCTGCGCAACCTGGCCAAGACCGAGGCGTGAAAATGAACACCCTCCCCATCATGGGGAGGGTGGCACTCGCAAAGCGAACGACGGGTGGGGGATTTTGGAGAGACTCAGTCACATGTCAGGTTTCCCCACCCTGATTGCCGCGCAATCTTCCCTCACCATACAGGGGCGGGAGCTCTGCTCACGCCTTGTTGAACAGCGAGCTTGGCCAACTGCGGCTAAGTCCGCGAGCATGCGTAGTGCACTGATCGCGGCTTTGATCCTGGCCCTCTGCCCGTTCGCGGCGGCAGCAAAATCACCTGTGGTGGTGGAACTGTTCACAGCACAGGGCTGCGCGTCGTGTGGCGAGGCCAATGCCGAGCTCGAGGCTCTGGCTGCGAGGCCCGAGCTTTTGGCCCTGACCTTCCCCGTCGACTATTGGGATTATCTGGGCTGGCCCGACACCTTCGCAAAGCCGGAGTTCACGGAACGCCAGAAGGCCTATGTTGCCCGGTTCGCCCTGCGCGAACCCTATACCCCGCAAATCGTCGTCGATGGCCGGGCGCAGGCCGGGGGATTGCAGGCCGACAAGATTGAGAAGCTGATCGGGCTTGCCGCCGCTGCACCACACCGTGACTTGGATATAGCCTTTATCGGGGCCCGGCGGGTTGACGTCGGATCAGGGGTTGCACCGCGATCGGGTGCTGAAGTCTGGTTGGTTCGGTTTGATCCACGAGAACAGGATGTTGCCGTCAAGAAGGGTGACAATCGCGGTCAGACCGTCCGTCACATCAATGTGGTGCGCGAGGTCAAGAAGCTTGGGTCCTGGCGAGGAAAGCCAACGGCATTCAGACTACCGGTTGCGCTTGAAGAAGGTTTGTCCTCCGCCATCCTGGTGCAAAACCCGAACGGCGGACGGTTGATCGGAGTTGGTGTGCAAAAGGCCTCTGTCAGCGTAAAGATCGCGACACCTTAAAACGAAATTCGCCCGCACAGAGGGGAGCTGCACGGGCGAAATCTGGGGGACTATCTTGGGGATAGTGGGGCGTCGGCTGACCAGAACCCGCAATCTCGGGGGGCTGGGGGGGCTGTTCAGGGTCCGGGAACCGCAGGCTCCGATCAACCGACAATGCCTTTATGGTCGCCCTATCAGGCGGGCGAAGGTCCGAATTAAGGTCATTTCACGGCAGCAGGTTACAGGATTTTCAGAATTCCCCGTGGGGCACAGTACCGCAACGATTGTCGAATCCAATAAACTGAGGCTAACCTCAGCGCCGCATGGCGTTAGATCCGTCCTTTCAGAACTCATCCTCGGCGAGCGTCTTTTTCGAGCGCCGTGAGTTCCAGCGCATCCTGAACCTCTATGGCAAGATGGTAGCCGCCGGAGCTTGGCGCGACTATGCCATCGACACCCAAGCCGAGGCCTGCGTGTTCTCAGTGTTTCGGCGGTCATCCGAGGCACCGGCCTACCGCATCGAGAAGCGGCCAGCCTTAGCCAAAAAACAAGGTGCCTGGGCCGTGATTGGCGAGGGCGGCATGATCCTCAAGCGCGGTCACGAGCTTGATCAGGTGCTAAGCGTTTTTGATACCCGGAAATTCCGCGTGGTCGATTAGCGCTCAAAGAAAAACCCCGGCGAGTGACCGCCGGGGTTATCCCCATCGAAATAGTGTCGCGTTTAGCGACGGTTGCCGAAGAAGCTCAGCAGGAACTGAAACAGGTTGATGAAGTCCAGATAAAGGCTGAGCGCGCCAAAATTGGTGGCGACACCCATGGCGCTCTGATTTCCACCGAGATCGTAATAGGTCATCTTCAGCTTCTGAGTGTCGTAGGCGATCAAACCCGCGAAGATCAGAACGCCCATGGCATTGACGATCAGCGCCATGACCGAGCTCTGAAGGAAGATGTTAATCAGCATGGCGCCCATCAAGCCCCAGGCACCCATGATCAGGAAGCTGCCCATACCGGTTAGATTTTTCTTGGTCGTGTAGCCCACCAAAGACAAACCACCGAACGCTGCGGCCGTTAGCAAGAACGTTGAAGCGACTGAGGCACCCGTGTAGCGCAGCACAACCACGCCCAATGAGGCACCGATCAAGCTAACTATAGTCCAATAGATGACGCCCGACGTACGGGGCGTGACGTTCTTCATACCAAATGACGAGAACAGGATAACGGCCAGGGGGGCGAAGGCTACGACCATCCCTAGGATGCTATATCCGACGCGACCGTTGGCGACGGTGAACATCATGTCGCGGACTGGCGCGAAAGACCCGGTCGTGTAGGCAAGACCCGCAGACAAGAGCAGGCCAAGCGCAACCTTGTTATAAACGCCGAGCATAAAATTCCGAAGGCCTACGTCCACCGACATGTCGGCGCGGTCGGTCAGAACCGTTGATGCGGCTCCGCGGTTGAAGTCGCTCATTTGAGCAGCCCTATGTAAGACGCCCCGAGCGGGCGCACCGTGTAATATCGGTGGCGATTGCGGCTTTCGCAAGCTCGAAGCCTATGACAATTGCGAGAGGCTATGCCTGGGAAAATCGCCAGCTTAGAATTAGCCATGATCCGCCTCTTCGCTGCGCTCGCAATTCCCGCCGAAATTGGTCAGGGGCTTGCGTTTCGCCAACAGGGTCTGGCCGGTGCGCGCTGGCGACCGATCAAGGCGTTTCACGTGACCTTGCGGTTCTTCGGCGACGTGGCTGAGGATGTGGCAGCCGATATTGACGAGGCGCTCAAGCAGGTTAGGTGCCGCCCGCTCGATTTGACGTTGTCCGGGGTCGGGGTGTTTGGCGAGGGTAAGGATGCGCACGCCGTGTGGGCGGGTCTCGTAGACAATGCCGACCTCAGGGGCTTGGCCAAGCAGTGCGAGACCGCCGCACGCCGCGTCAACCTGCCCGTCGATGGACGCCGATATACACCGCACGTGACCCTGGCCTATCTGCGGCAGCCAGCCATTGGCGAGGTCGGTCAATGGCTGGCCGAACATAGCCTACTGCGATCACCGGTCTTTCGAGTGTCTCGCTTCGGACTCTATTCCAGCAGGCAGACGTCGCATGGGTCGCACTACCGCATGGAGCGCGAATATGAGCTGGAACCAGCCACGTAAACGCCGCCTTTACCCAAGACTCCCTCTTGCTGGCCTTACGGATTTTGCAGAGCGACGGACAACATGAACGACTGGATCAGCGCGATCATCCTGGGCATCGTCGAGGGATTGACGGAGTTCATTCCAGTCTCCTCGACCGGGCATCTGCTGCTGACCAAAACACTCTTGGGACTGCCAGACGGGTTTTGGGACACTTTCACGGTACTGATCCAACTGGGCGCGATCTTAGCCATTGTGGCGATTTACTTTGGCCGTCTCTGGAAGGTGTTTGTCGAACTACCTACCAACGCGGCGGCAAGGCGGTTTGCCTTGTCGGTCCTGATCGCATTTTTGCCTGGCGCGGTCGCCGGTGTGTTGCTGCACGACGTCATTAAGCAGGTGCTGTTTGAAAGCCCGCGCCTTATCTGTTGGTCGCTGATTATCGGCGGGGTGATTTTGCTCGCCGTAGATCGCTGGGCTCCGCCTGCGCGTGAGAGCGACGCCATGGCTCTTCCTTGGCTGACGTCTCTCGCCGTCGGCGCGGCACAAACTCTGGCCCTGATACCTGGCGTGTCGCGTTCTGGGGGTACAATTGTTGCTTCAATGCTGCTGGGTGTCGAGAAACGCGCCGCTGCAGAGTTTTCGTTCTTCCTAGCCATCCCGACTATGGTCGGGGCTTTCGCCCTGGATCTTTGGAAGAACAAGGACGCAATTCACGGCGACCAAGCAGGTCTGATTGCCCTGGGTTTCGCCGTTAGTTTCGTGGTGGGCTATCTGGTCGTGCGCACCACACTGGATTTCGTGACCCGTCGCGGGTTTGCCCCGTTTGCCTGGTGGCGGATCATTGTGGGTGTTAGTGGCCTAGCTTGGCTGACCACGGCGGGGCGCTAGGTCGCGGCGAAGCGCTCGGTCTCGTCGGCATACTGTCCACCTTTTCGGAACCGGTAGAGATAGGTTGGTAGGATCACCTCGACAGAGGTCGCTACGATTCCCAGATCGGACAGGCCGGGGAACTGGCCGGTGACAACATTGTCGGATTTGAGCAACTCCACCTGGTCGGAGGTAAGGGGCGGCGCAAGAGCGGTTAGGGCGGCAAGCTCTCCGACCTTACCGATCAAGCTTGCCACTGGAAACGGTATCGGTACCAAGAGCCGACGGCGGCCCGTTTCCTTTAGGATCAATTCTAGGATTTGCCGGAAAGTGAATTCCGCCGGTCCACCCAGTTCAAACGTCTGGCCGGCCATCGCGGGATTGGTGACCGTTTGGGCGACCGCCTGGGCAACATCGCCAACAAACACCGGCGCAAACCGGGTGTGCCCGCCACCAATTAGGGGCAGTGCCGGACTGACAACCGCCATCTCAGCGAACTTATTGAAGAACCCATCTCCGGCCCCGAAAATGATGGACGGGCGGATGATCACAGCGCCGGGAAAGACCTCGCGGACAGCGACCTCGCCCATGGCCTTTGAGCGGGCATATTTTGAGTTTGAGTCTTGATCAGCCCCAAGGGCCGACATCTGGACGAAGCGCGAGACGCCGACATCTTTGGCCGCCGCCGCGATATTGCGAGCGCCCATGACATGGACCGACTGAAACTTCTGACGTCCGGTTTCATAGAGTAGGCCGACAAGATTGATCGCACCCTGCGCACCACTCAAAGCGCGTCGAACGGAGGCTTCGTTGCGCACATTGGCCTGAACGACTTCGATTTGACCTACATCGCCCAGCATACGCATGGTGTGGGCTAGGTGCGGCTGGCGCACCGCGACACGGACCCGGCAGCCTTGGCGCGCTAGGCCCCGAACAATCTGGCTTCCCAGAAAGCCGGAGCCGCCAAAGACGGTGATCAGATCCTGCATGTTCTCGGCCCGAAAATGGAATGGCGTGAGCCTTGCGATAGACGAAGCCGCCCCGCGCCGCAATCAGCTCAAGCGCGCCACTTTCATTGGAGGCGTTGACCGGCGAAGTTAAGCACCCTAAGGAAGCGCCCTCGCGCGATCCGGCGGATCGGGCCCAGGTGGCGGAATTGGTAGACGCGCTGGCTTCAGGTGCCAGTGGCCGTAAGGCCGTGAAGGTTCGAGTCCTTTCCTGGGCACCATCCCTCCCTCTATGATAGGGAGGTCAGCAACAAGTCTGGAGCGCAGTGAGCCTTGGCTAACTATCTTCATGAAGGCGACCTACCGGAAGGCGCATTAGCTGGCGCAACTGCTGTCGCGGTAGATTCCGAAACCATGGGTCTGCGCCTAGGGCGCGACCCCTTGTGCGTGGTCCAGCTCTCAGCCGGTGATGGCGACGCCCATGTGGTGCGCTTGGATCGACCCGGCTATCGGGCTCCCAACCTCAAGGCGCTGTTGGTCGACCCAGCGGTGACGAAGATTTTCCACTTTGGGCGCTTTGATATCGCCATGTTCTACTTGCATTTGGACGTGGTGACCGCCCCGGTCTATTGCACCAAGATCGCGTCGAAACTGGCCAGAACCTACACAGATCGCCATGGGCTGAAGGACGTATCCAAGGAATTGGTCGGCATCGACATGTCCAAGGCCCAGCAGAGTTCGGATTGGGGAGCCACTAAGCTCTCGGCCGATCAACTGGCCTATGCCGCCTCTGACGTTCTTCACTTGCATGCCCTACGCACCAAGCTGGATGAAATGTTGGTACGTGAGGGCCGCGACGGTTTTGCGCGCGCCTGTTTCGACTTTCTGCCTCAGCGCGCTTTGCTTGATGTTGCGGGCTGGGAAGAGGTCGATATCTTTTCGCATTCGTGAGGCGAGGGTGAGCGCCACCCATATGCCCTCTGAACAGACGCCCCGACGGGCCGTATTTGAGCATTGGCGCGCCCGATCACGGCTCATTCGTAGCCTTCGCGTACTACTTCCTCTCAGCATTGGCGCTGTATTGCTGGTCATGATCAGCTTCATCGCCCAAGCAACCCTGTTGGGGGGCAAGGCCAAACAGGTCGACCAATCGGCACCGATCCAGCTGGTCAATCCGCGTTTCGTGGGCCGCGACAACAAGGGCCGGGCGTTTGTACTGACTGCCAAAACCGCCACACGCGATGAAAAGGACTATCAGCGCGTCCGCCTGAATACACCGATGCTGATTTTGGACGAGGAGGGAGAGCGGCCAGTTCGCATCTCCGCTCAGTCTGGAGTTTATCGCGAAGACGCCCGTGTTTTGAACCTGGAAGGCGGAGTCAAATTGAATGGCGGGGACCTTAACTTCACCACCGCCAGCTCGGTCTTCAACACTGCGACCGGGGAATTGGAGGGCACTGGTGAGATCACCGGCGCCGGAGCGCTTGGCGAAATCGTCGCAAAGTCCTATGGCGTTTACGATAAGGGTGATCGCATGGTGTTCAAAGGCGGCGTGCATACCCATCTGGACTCAAATTAGGGTCACAGTTGAACACTGCGGCGATGGGCATGATCGGACGGTTGAAGATGAACCCTTGGACTACGACAGCGTTTATCGGGTGCCTGGCCATGTCTGGCCCAGCGGTCGCGCAGCTGGCGCAGAACTCAGATGCGCCCGTAGACATCACGGCGGACGAGTTGGAAGTTGTGAATACCGAGTGTCTTGCCACCTATAAGGGCGCAGCCGAGGCGCTGCAGGATACAGTCCGACTTCGCGCGGATGTCCTGAAAATCTACTATAAGTCCCAACCCGCAAGTCCGGGTGGCCGTCCTGGTGTCGGCAGTCAGTGCGGCGGGACACTTGACCGCATGGAAGCCTCGGGATCGGTTTTCTATGTGACGCCCCAGCAACGCGTGCGGGGCGACACTGCGCTATATCTGGCAGGCCCCGATACCATCACCATTGCTGGCGATGTGGTCGCCGCCCAGGGCCAAAATGTTCTGCGGGGCTCAAAGCTGGTGATCAACGTGGCTACGGGCGACATGCAGATGCAAAGCGCCGTTACGGGCCGCAATAAGCCGGGACGTGTCAGGACCGTCCTCTATCCCAGTCAGCAGACAGCTGGCCCGGCCTCTGCGCCAAAGTAGCGCGCAATGAGGGCGCAGGACCCAGTCTCCACTTTTGGCGTGCCATTAATCCCGAAGATCTTCGGGATTATGGCTATCCTCGATCCGAGATCATCGTGATTGAGGGCTCCTCCATGAAGCCGCAATCCTTCGAAGCCTTGCCCGGCCTAGCTGGGCAGGGGCTGGTTGTGGACAATGTCGGTAAGGCTTTTCGAGGCCGCGCGGTCGTCAAGGGCGTGACCCTGCAGCTGCGGCGCGGTGAGGTTCTGGGGCTTTTGGGACCAAACGGCGCAGGCAAAACCACCTGTTTCTATATGATCACCGGACTGATCCCCGCAGACTATGGGGCGATCTATCTGGATGGCGAGAACATCACGGCTCAGCCCATGTATCAGCGGGCCCGCATGGGCCTCGGTTACCTGCCGCAGGAAACCTCGATCTTCCGTGGCATGAGCGTCGAGGAAAACATTATGGCGGTCGTAGAGCTGCGTGAAAGCAGCCGCAAACAGGCTCTGGCCACGGTGACAGGCCTTTTGGAAGAACTGCGCATCGATCATCTGAGGAAGTCTCC
>JANLPX010000068.1:0-2014 GCA_031367485.1 Alphaproteobacteria bacterium
AACCTCGATCTTCCGTGGCATGAGCGTCGAGGAAAACATTATGGCGGTCGTAGAGCTGCGTGAAAGCAGCCGCAAACAGGCTCTGGCCACGGTGACAGGCCTTTTGGAAGAACTGCGCATCGATCATCTGAGGAAGTCTCCTGCCGCGTCGTTGTCGGGCGGGGAGCGGAGGCGTGTGGAAATTGCCCGTGCTCTGGCCAGCGAGCCGTCCTTTATGCTGCTGGATGAACCCTTTGCCGGCATCGACCCATTGGCTATCGCCGATATTCGCGAAGTGATCGGGTATTTGAAGCGTCGCGGCATCGGGATATTGATCACCGATCACAACGTCCGCGAAACCTTGGGTATCATCGACAGAGCCTCAATCATCCATGCCGGAGAGGTACTGTTTGAGGGAACGCCGCGCGAAATTGTCGAGAATCCGGAAGTGCGTCGGGTTTACCTGGGCGAACGGTTTGGCTGACCCAAAGCGTGTGGTTGCCATCCTACGGGCGAGCAGGTTGAAGTCTTTGGATAGCATCGAGGGCCGTTAGGTGATCGCCAAGCCAAAGAACGTCATTGTTCTGCTGTTAGACAGTCTCAATCGCCATATGCTCGGAGCCTATGGCGGTACCGAATTCGAGACCCCCAACCTAGACGCCTTTGCTAAACGCGCGGTGCGTTTCGATAATCACCACACGGGCTCCCTGCCCTGCATGCCCGCGCGGCACGACATTCTCTGTGGTGCACTGGATTTTCTATGGCGGCCCTGGGGTTCAGTGGAGATTTGGGAAGACGCTATCACCTATGCACTGCGCAAGTCTGGGGTGGTGAGCCAACTGATCTCGGATCACCCGCACCTGTTCGAGAGTGGGGGTGAAAACTACCACGGTGACTTCACAGCCTGGGCCTATGAGCGCGGCCACGAGGGCGATGCCTGGAAAACCCGGCCTGACCCCAGTTGGGCCGGTGCGCCGGGCATGGGGCGAGGCCATATGCCCTATGACGACAGCCGTGGCTGGTTCAGGGGCGAAGCGGACTTTCCTGGACCACGAACCATGGCTGCGGCTGCCCAATGGATCGAGGACAATGCCGGTCATCATGAGCGGTTCTTCCTCTTCGTCGATGAGTTTGACCCGCACGAACCTTTCGACACCCCCGAACCCTGGGCCTCAAAATACGATCCCGGCTGGGAAGGCCCACACCTGATCTGGCCGCCCTATATGCAGGGCGCAATAGCCAAGGGCGTCCTCACTGAGCGTCAGGCACGACAGCTTCGGGCCTCGTATGGTGGCAAGCTCTCGATGATCGATCACTGGCTGGGCAAGGTGCTGGCGGCGATTGCGGCCAAGGGCCTGACGGACGACACCATGGTCATGATCTGCACTGATCACGGGCATTATCTAGGAGAAAAGGACATTTGGGGGAAACCCGGTGTGCCGATCTATGCGCCGCTAGGTCATATCCCGCTCTTGATCCATTACCCAGGCGTCGCGGCTGGTAGCCGCCAGGCCCTGACAACAAGTGTCGATATCTTTGCGACCTTGGCTGATGTGTTCGATGTAACCGTTCGCCAGCGCACCCATGGCAAGTCATTGCTGCCGGTTCTCTACGAGCCAACCCTCGAGATTCGAGACCACCTGCTGACCGGTGTGTGGGGCCGAGAGGTGCAGTTGGTGACCCCCACCCACAAATACTCCCGCGGGCCAGCCGGGGCGAACGCACCGCTTTCGATGATCTCAAACAGATGGTCGACCATGCCCACTCACGTCGTCGACAAACATGTGGCCCTGCCCCTGCCCGATGATCGCGCTTTCCTGGATCGGATGCCGGGGTCAACAGTGCCTGTGATCCACCAACCTTATGATGCCGGCGACCCCATTCCATTCTGGGCCCGGACGCGAGCCAGCGGCAATCTGCTGTTTGACCGGATTAACGATCCGGCCGAAGAGCACAATCTGGTCGGCTCAGGCCTTGAGGGCCAGCTTGCACAACAGCTTCGCGCGGCGCTCTTGGAAATCGAAGCACCCGCCTC
>JANLPX010000117.1:0-6212 GCA_031367485.1 Alphaproteobacteria bacterium
GGCAATATGGGCGAGGATGACTGGCGCTGGCACATGTACGACACCGTAAAAGGGTCAGACTGGCTGGGCGACCAAGACGCTATCGAATATCTCTGTCGCAACGCACCGGCGGCGGTCTATGAGTTGGAACACTGGGGTGTGCCCTTCAGCCGCACGCCTGACGGCAAAATCTATCAGCGCGCTTTCGGCGGCATGACACGTAACTACGGCGAGGCCCCGATACAGCGCACCTGTGCCGCCGCCGACCGCACCGGCCACGCTATGTTGCACACAATGTATGGTCAGGCGCTGGCCAAGGACACTGAGTTTTTCATCGAGTATTTCGCCCTCGACCTGATCATGGACGAAGGTGTCTGCCGGGGCGTTACCGCCTGGAAACTTGACGACGGCACCTTACATAGGTTCCAGGCCCAACAGGTCATCCTCGCCACGGGCGGCTATGGCCGCGCCTACTTCTCAGCCACCAGTGCCCACACCTGCACCGGAGACGGCGGCGGCATGGCGCTACGTGCTGGTTTGCCCCTGCAAGACATGGAGTTCGTGCAGTTCCACCCCACCGGTATCTATGGTGCCGGTTGCCTGATCACCGAAGGTGCGCGGGGCGAGGGCGGTTACCTGACCAATTCCGAAGGCGAGCGGTTCATGGAGCGTTACGCGCCCACGGTGAAGGACCTGGCCCCCCGCGACATGGTCAGCCGTGCAATGACCATCGAAATCCGCGAAGGCCGAGGCGTAGGGCCTAAGAAGGACCATATCCACCTGCATCTCGATCACCTGGATCCCAAAATCCTAGCTCAACGCCTGCCCGGTATTTCCGAGAGCGCCAAGATCTTTGCCGGTGTCGATGTCACCAAAGAGCCGATCCCAGTTCTGCCCACCGTGCATTACAATATGGGCGGGATACCCACGAACTTCTATTCCGAAGTGGTGACCCGCGTGGGTGACGATCCCGACAAGGTGGTTCCAGGCCTGATGGCCGTCGGCGAAGCGGCCTGCGTCTCCGTCCATGGTGCCAACCGGCTGGGTTCTAACAGTCTGATCGATCTGGTGGTGTTTGGCCGCTCAGCTGCCTTGCGCGCAGCCGACACCATCATCCCGGGTGCCACGCAGCCTGAACTGAAACCCGCCATCACCGATGGCCATTTGGCCCGCTTCGACAAGCTGCGTCATGCCGACGGCAAGACCACCACCGCGGCGCTGCGCCTAGAAATGCAACAGGCGATGCAGGAAGACGCCGCCGTCTTCCGTACATCCGAAAGCCTTGCCAAAGGGGTTAGTCGTCTACAAGCCGTCCAAGCCAAACGCGGCGACCTCAAGGTCTCTGATCGTGGCATGATCTGGAACACCGACCTCATGGAAACCCTGGAATTCGAGAACCTCGTGGTCCAGGCGATCGTCACCGTCGAGGGGGCTGCCAACCGCACCGAAAGCCGTGGCGCCCACGCTCACGAAGATTTCCCTAACCGCGACGACAAGACCTGGATGAAGCACACCCTGACCTGGCTCGATGACGCCACTGGCAAGGTGGCGATCGACTATCGTCCGGTCCACGACTTCACCATGACCAACGACATCGCCTACATCCCGCCAAAAGCGCGTGTTTACTGAGGTCAATTCAGACCCATGAGCACGCCAAGGGAGTTCAGTCATGAGTGAAGCCAAGCGTCGGATCCCAGGTCGGTCCATGGGCTTGAAACTATTGCTCGTCTGTGGCCTCGCGGCCCTGATGAGCGTTGTGGCCCTCTTTGTGTTCCTCCTGCTCAACGATCGGACCAACCGGGCCCGAGATGTCGTATCGGAAGTCGGCGGGCTTGTCGGTGGCCCCCAGACCTTCTTGGGCCCGGTCGTCGGCGTGCCCTATTTGATCCCAGCTGCAGATCCCAAGGCTCCGCCGTCAAGGGGTGTGCAAGTCATCTACCCGATGGAAGGCAAGGCTGAGGTCTCCGCCAAGTCGGAAGTCCGCAAACGCTCCCTGTTTAAGGTCCCGGTCTATGTGGCCAGACTGAATTTCGCCGCCCAATTCGATTTGACGGACGCGGTGGCCAATGCACCCCAGGGCGCTCAACTTGACTGGTCGCGCGCTGAACTCATGGTCGGCGCATCTGATGCCCGGGGCGCTCAGTCCGATGTGGTCTTGAAGGTCGCAGAGGCCCTGCTGCCGGTGGCTCCGGCCTCGGCCTTTTCCGAAGTCACCGTGTCGTCCGGCGTTGACCCCAAGCCGACGCGTGACCCTAGCGGTGATGGCAGCCTCAAATTCTTCGGGGCGATGGCACCTGGGGTTATCGTTCCGGGCAACAAATTCAGTGTCACGGCGGCGATGAATTTCTCCGGTGCAGAGCGGCTCGCCGTCTTGGCCTTTGCCAAGACCACGACCCTAAGCGTCAAGAGTGATTGGCCACACCCCAGCTTTGACGGCGGCTTCCTTCCCTCCAACCGGACCATTACCCCGCAGGGCTTCAGCGCGCATTGGAGCGTCCCCTTTATTGCGCGTGGCGTTCCAGCCCAAGGCTCACCCGACACACTCTCGCGCCTTGGCCAAACGGCTTTGGGAGTATCCTTCGTTGAGCCAGCCAATCCCTACCAGTCCGTGGCGCGATCTTTGAAATACGCGCCCCTATTCCTGGGCTTGGTATTCCTCGCCTATTTCATGTTCGAGGTCAGCCAGAACCGCCGTGTGCACGCTGCACAATACGTGCTGATAGGGCTCGCTCAGATCGTCTTCTACCTGTTGCTGCTGTCTATTGCGGAGCGGGTCGGATTTGACGGTGCCTTCTTGGTTGCGGCTAGCGCGACGGTGGGTCTGATCTCAATCTATGCCGGATGGGTCTTTGAGAGCCGCAAGCAAGGGCTGGTCGCTTTTGGAGCCTTCACGCTTTTATATGGTCTGATCTATGTGCTGATGCGCCTCGAAGATCTGGCGTTGTTGATCGGCGCTCTGGCCAGTTTCGCGGCGATCGCCGCTGTCATGTATTTCACGCGTCGGATCGACTGGTACGGGGCGCCAGCCCCTGATCTCGTTGCCAGTGATTCTAAGGAAACCGTCTGATGGTTCAACTTACCCTGCCTAAGAATTCCCGCGTCACCAAGGGTCGCCACCATCCGGCTCCCGATGGAGCCGCCAAGGTCAAGACCTTCAAGGTCTATCGCTATGATCCGGAGGGCACTGCCAATCCCAGTTGGGACACCTATGACGTCGATGTTGAGGCCTGCGGTCCGATGGTGCTCGACGTCCTGATCCACATCAAAAATACCATGGATCCGACGCTGGCGTTTAGACGCTCCTGCCGAGAAGGCGTCTGCGGATCATGCGCCATGAATGTCGGAGGTCGAAATACGCTGGCCTGCACCCATGGCCATGCCGAAACGCCCGGCAAGGAATGCCAGATCGCGCCCTTACCTAGCATGCCGGTGGCCAAGGATTTGGTTCCAGACCTCACGCACTTTTATGCCCAGTACGCCTCCATTGAACCCTGGCTTCACACCACTTCGCCTGAGCCGCAAAAAGAATGGCGCCAGTCGCCGGAAGACCGCGAAAAGCTCGACGGTCTCTATGAATGTATCCTCTGTGCTTGCTGCACTACCTCCTGTCCCAGCTATTGGTGGAACGGCGAAAAGTATCTCGGCCCGGCCACGCTGTTGCAAGCCTATCGCTGGCTCTCCGACAGTCGCGACGAGGCCAAGGGTGAGCGCCTGGATGCCCTGGAAGACCCCTTCAAGCTCTATCGCTGCCACACCATCATGAACTGTGCCCAGGTCTGCCCCAAGGGCCTAAACCCAGCGAAGGCCATCGCCGAGGTCAAGAAGATGCTGGTGGATCGGGTAGTCTGAATCGGTGCAGGTGCCGGATCGATCTCAAGAGTTGCCCATTCGGTCGAATTAATTTATGAATCGACCAGTCAATTCGACCAGTCGAAATGGAAATCGATGCGCGAAGTCCAATCCTCTGACGCTAAGACCCACCTACCCCAGCTTTTGAGTGAGGTGGAGCGCGGAGCTACTATCGTGATCACTCGGCATGGTCGCGCCATTGCCCATTTGTCGCCAGCGGTGGACCAGCGAGCGGATGAGGTGCGGCGCACGATGGAACAGATTGCCGTCTTTCGCACCACGATGCCCCGTCTCGATTTGCCAGAAATCCTCTCAGCGCGGCATGAAGGCCACCGCTACTGATGCCGTTCGTCGTCGACGCTTCCGTGGCCACTTGCTGGCTCTTGCCCGATGAAGGCAACGCCCGTGCCGACGCGGCCTATGCGCGCTTTCCGCAGGACCCGGCTATCGCACCAGCGCTGTGGTGGTTCGAGATGCGTAACATCTTCATCACCAACGAACGTCGCGGCCGCATAGATCAAGGCAAGACGAACCAAGCACTGAGCCTGCTAAAGGGGCTACCGATCCTATTGGATCATGAGCCAGATGAGATCGCATTGATGGCGCTGGCTCGAACTCACCAACTAACAGCCTATGATGCCGCCTACCTCGAACTCGCCCTCCGCCAAGGTCTTCCACTCGCTACTCTTGACGATGCTCTAACGCGCGCGGCTCGGGCCAAGGGCGTACCGGTGATTGGCGACCGTAGTTGATGATTTGTGCAATCCAAACCGCGTTCGATAAGTTGACGCCGTCGTCACTTTTCTGCATGGGGCTATCATGAGTTCGCCGAGTGACCATGTGGTGATTGTCGGGGCAGGGCACGCGGGCGGCACCGCCTGTGCCCTATTGCGGCAATATGGCTTTGCTGGCCCTATCACGCTGATCGGTGAAGAACCCATTCCCCCCTATCAGCGACCACCGCTCAGCAAGGCTTGGCTGAAGGGAGAGGCCGATGCAGACTCCCTCGCGCTGAAGCCCTTGGAATTCTACGCGCAGAACGAAATCGAGTTTCGGCCAAACCTCTGTGCCGTGAAGCTAGACCGGCAGGCCAAGACGATCACGCTCTCCGATGGGGCTGTCGTTGCCTACGACATGGCCATCCTGGCTATGGGTATGCGACCCCGCGCCCTACCGTTGCCCGGTGCAGATCTAGTCGGCGTAATGTCCCTACGCAGCGCCGCCGAG
The DNA here is from genome assembly GCA_031367485.1 of Alphaproteobacteria bacterium. Taxonomy (GTDB): domain Bacteria; phylum Pseudomonadota; class Alphaproteobacteria; order Caulobacterales; family Caulobacteraceae; genus Phenylobacterium. The sequence goes on from JANLPX010000117.1 coordinate 5,056, forward strand.
GCTGAGGCGCTCAAAGCGGCTCTTCAACCCGGCAAACGCCTAGCCATTATCGGGGGTGGCTTCATTGGGCTGGAGGTCGCCGCATCGGCCCGTGCTCTGGGCGCAGACGTGGTCATTTTGGAACGCGAAACTCGCATCCTGGCTCGCAACGCCACAGAAGTGCTGTCGAATTTCTTCCGCGCCTACCATGAGGCGCGCGGTGTCCACTTCCGCCTGGGCGTACAGATTGCGGAATTGATTGGGACGCACGGTCGGGTCAGCGGCGTGAAGCTGGCCGATGGCGAGATCATTGGCTGCGACGTCGTACTGGTCGGAATCGGCGGCAAGTCGAACGACGAAATCGCGACTGAGGCGGGCCTAGAAGTCAATCGCGGCATTGTCGTAGACCACGACGCGCGGACCTCAGACCCCGCCGTCTTTGCGATCGGCGACGTGACCAGTCGACCTATGCGAATCTATGATCGGATGTTCGGCCCTGAAAGCGTGCCAAATGCCTTAGAACAGGCCAAGCAAGCCGCCTGCGCCATCACCGGCCGGCCGCAACCGCCCCATGAAGTGCCCTGGAACTGGTCAGACCAGTACGATCTCAAACTGCAGATCGCGGGCCTTCCCTTCGACGCAGATAGTCTCTTGGTGCGCGGTGACCCAGCGGCAGGCAAGTTCGCCGTCTTCCACCTCAAAGGCGACCTGGTGCAATGCGTCGAGGCGGTCAACGCCCCGCCGGAATACATGATGGGGCGTCAACTCATCGGAAACCGAAAGCCCATAAACAAACTGAGGCTTGCGGACCCAACCATTTCTATGAAAGAGGTCGCCGCCTGACCGGCTGCGGGGAGAATTATGGCTAAGATTACTTATGTTGAGCATAGCGGCACCGAACACGTCATCGAGGTCAAGAACGGCCTGACGGTGATGGAGGGCGCGGTGAAGAACAACGTGCCCGGCATCGACGCCGATTGTGGTGGGGCATGCGCTTGCGCCACCTGCCACGTCTACGTGGACGCCGCCTGGGAAGGCAAGACGGGCTCCAAGTCAGCCATGGAAGAGTCCATGCTCGATTTCGCCGAAAACGTCGAACCCAGCAGCCGCCTCTCCTGCCAGATTAAGGTCAGCGATGAGTTGGAAGGCCTGATCGTCCGCATGCCGGAAAGCCAGCA
>JANLPX010000119.1:0-16019 GCA_031367485.1 Alphaproteobacteria bacterium
TGGTCGGACGCGAACTGTCGCCCAACAAGAAGACTCCGGGAGGCCGATCATGAGTGCGTGGACATTTGCTAATGTGTGGGAGGCCATTGCGGCCAAGACTCCCAACCGCCCAGCTCTGATTCAAGGTCATCGCGAAATCACTTGGGGCCAGTTTGATGCGCGCGCAGATGCCCTAGCCGCCCATCTGATCGCGCGAGGTGTCAGCCACGATGCAAAGGTCGCGGCCTATTTGTTTAACGGCCCGGAATATCTCGAAACCTATTTCGCCGCCTTCAAGGCCGGTATCGCGCCGATAAACACGAATTACCGATATGGCGGCGCAGAACTCACCTACCTATTCGATAATGCCGATGCGCAGGCGGTCGTGTTCCACGCCAGCTTTGCCGCGACCATCGAGGCTATTACCCCCAACCTGCCCCAGGTGAAGGTTTGGGTCGCCGTCGCCGAACCCGGCCACCCGGTGCCCGCCTGGGCCGATGACTATGACGCCGTCGTTGCCAAGGCTCCTGCCCAGCGCCCGACCAAAGCACCCTGGGGACGCTCCGGCGACGACCTGCTGTTGCTCTATACCGGCGGCACCACCGGCATGCCCAAGGGCGTCATGTGGCGACAGGACGACCTTTTCAACGTCATCGGGGCAGGCGGCCAAGCGGCACGCGGCGTTGAACCCATCGCGACGGTCCAGGAGGCAGCCGATCGGCTAGACCCAGACGGGCCCCGACCTTCACGCTCACTGATCTGCTGCCCGCTGATGCATGGCACCGGCCAATTCTCTGCCTTCATCGCCCTGAACCAAGGCGGCAGCATCGCAGTCCTCCCCTCACGCCAGTTCAGCGCCATCGAGCTCTGGAATGAGGCGGTCCGCCTGCACGTCGAGGGCGTCGTCATCGTTGGCTTGGCCTTCTCTACCCCGATGTTGGAAGCCCTGGAGGCTAACCCTGATCGCTGGGACTTGAGCCATGTCCTAGCCATGAGCTCCTCCGGCTCAATGTGGAGCCAAGAGAACAAGCGCGGCCTGCTCTCCTTCGCCAGGAACGCCACCATCTATGACAGCTTCGGGTCGTCGGAGGCGGTCGGCATGGGCGCATCGGCTTCCGCGCCCGGTGCCGAGGTGGAAACCGCGGCCTTTGCGCTTGGCCCCAACTGCGCAGTGTTTAATGAAGCGGGAAATCGCGTCGCCCCTGGCACCGGCGAGCGCGGTATGGTGGCCGTCAGCGGCTTCCTGCCTATGGGCTATTACAAGGACCCGGAGAAGTCTGCGAAGACCTTCCTCACCTATGAGGGACAACGCTGGAGCGTCCCAGGCGACTGGGCAGAGGTCAATCAGGATGGAACCCTAAAGCTGCTGGGTCGCGGTTCCCAATGTATCAATACAGGCGGCGAAAAGGTCTTCCCCGAGGAGGTCGAAGAGGCCCTCAAAACCCATGCCGGGGTCCGCGACGCCGCCGTCATCGGTTTGCCAGACGCCAGGTTCGGTGAGCGGATCTGCGCCGTCGTCGAGCCCGACGGGGCAAGAGACCTCAGCCTGGCCGACCTCGCCGAACATGTCCGCAATCAACTGGCCGCCTACAAGGCCCCGCGAGATCTCGTGGTTGTTGACAGCATCGGTCGCGCCCCCAACGGCAAGTTGGACTACAAAGCCATCAAGGAGCGGGCGCTCTCGGCCCTGGGGATATCCGCCTAGCTCGCCCGCGGCGGCTTGCCTCTAGGTGGGCCCTTAAAGGGTTTCCCACCTGGCGGTCCCTTGAAAGGCGGCCTGGCCTTAGGCGGCCCGGAACGTGGCGCGTCATTGGCCTTGCCCTTATAGGGCTTGCGGGGGCGGTCCTCGTCGGGCCTCTTCACAAACCCATCCGGTTTGCCCTGGTAAGCTTTACGAGGCCCGTCAAACTTGGGTTTCTCCAACCTCGGTCCGTCAAACTTCGGCTTGTCGAACTTAGCTTTGTCAAACTGGGGTGTTTCAGCCCGCACGAAATCGGGTCGGGGCGCGCGCTCGGGGCGTGGTCCCTCATGGCGCGGCGGCGGCGAACGTGGTGCATCAGAACGGGGGCCATCCGATCGACCCTGATAGGGCTTGCGTGGTGGCCCCTCCGCCCGTGGCGCACGATCGGCGCGGGGGCTGCCCTCGCCGCGACCCGCCGGAGCGCTCGACAGCTCAATCTTCATGTCGTCGCCCTCGGTGGCTTTCACCGCGGCGGCGAATTTCACTTGAGCAATATTGGCAATCTCGAAGCGCGTTTCTCGGTCCATGATCCGGATCGAGCCGATCTCGCGCTTGGTGACGTGACCCAGACGACAAATGAGCGGGATCAACCATTTGGGATCGGCCTGGTTCTGCCGCCCGACATTCAGTCGGAACCAGGTGACCTCATCGGCCCCCATCCGCTCAGGACGACCCACCGGGCCGCCGTCGCTACGCTCGTCCCGCTCGGGCCGCCACTTCTCACCCTTGGGCATAGGCGGACGGTTATCACGCGGGTCGTCATAGAGGTCTTCAGGCGATGGCAACCTGGCGCGGTAGAGCCGGATCAGGGCAGCGGCCACATGTTCTGGGCTCTTGGTCTCAAGCACCTTGGCGGCCAGGGCCAATTCGTCTTCAGCCGGCTCTTGGGCCAAGATCGGGTCTTCCAGCATCCGAACCTGATCCTTGGCTCGGATCTCGTCGGCACCAGGCGGTCCGCGCCATTCGGCCTCAATATGAGCGCTGTCCAGCAGGATCTCTGCCTTTCGGCGGCGCGTGTAGGGCACCAACAGGATCGAAGTGCCCTTCTTGCCCGCCCGACCGGTGCGGCCCGAGCGGTGCAAGAGGCCAGCCTTATTCACCGGTAGATCGGCATGGATCACCAAGCCCAACTCCGGCAGGTCCAACCCGCGAGCCGCCACATCGGTAGCGACGCAGACCCGCGCGTGCCCGTCACGTAGGGCTTGCAAAGCATCGCTGCGCTCCCGCTGGCCTAACTCGCCGGACAGTCCCACCACCGAGAACCCGCGCTCTCGCAGAGCAGAATGCATGTGCCGCACGCCATCGCGGGTGTTGCAGAAAACGAGAGCCCCAGGGGCCTCATAGAACCGCAGCACATTGACCACCGCGTTCTCAATCTCATTGGGAGCCACGCGGATGGCGGTGTAGGCGATGTCGCCGTGCGCCTGATTTCGTACCTGGGTGTCGATCCGCAGGGCGTCTTTCTGATAACGCCGCGCCAGGGCCGCGATCTCCTTGGCGATGGTCGCCGAGAACATCAGGGTGCGACGATCGGCCGGCGTGGAATCCAGAATCTCTTCCAGGTCTTCCCGGAACCCCATGTCCAGCATCTCATCGGCTTCATCCAGCACGATGACCCGCAGCGCACTGAGATCCAGATTGCCACGCTCTAGATGATCTTTCAGACGACCGGGCGTCCCAACGACAATGTGACAACCGCGTCCCAGGGCTCGCTGCTCCGCGCGAGGGTCCATGCCACCAACGCAGGAGACCACATGGGCACCGGCTTGGGCATAGAGCCAGGTCAGCTCGGCATTGACCTGGATCGCCAGTTCTCGAGTCGGCGCGATGACCAGAGCCAAGGGTGCGCCGCCCTGGGGCAGGCGTTCATCATCACCGATCAGGGTTGGCCCAGCGGCAAGGCCAAACGCTACCGTCTTGCCCGAACCCGTCTGAGCAGAGACCAGCAAATCACGCCCTTCAGCTTCGGCGGCTAGAACAGCAGCTTGAACGGCAGTGGGCTCATCATAGCCCTGGGTGGCGAGCGCACGCGCCAAGGCGGGATGGACAGCGGGAAACGGCATGGGGGGTCAGGTCCTTCGGCACCGCGATACACACAAGAATACGCGGGCGGGGGTTCATGAGCCCCTTGAGCCTCCGACACAAGCCCGCCGAGTGAAAAAGCGTAGAGATGAAGCTCGGCCACCGGTCGAACTCAATTTGCGCAAGCCTAGGAAACGACAACTGAATATTCACCAAGCTAGTGGAGTCTAGGGCTTCAGAATTTCTCGCGGAATCCTGGTACGCCATTCGAGGATCCCATGAACCAGCTGACGGATGCTGAAACCGAAAAGTTCATAGCCGAACCCAAACCGGGGTTTGATCGGCGCGGTCACCCACGCGAGTCAGTCCATCTCAACGGTCTAGTTGTCGACGCAAACGGTCGGCCGCTGCCCTGCGTCATCCTCGACTATTCTCAGTGTGGGTTCCGGATGCGCCTCTCAGAAGAACGCCCGTTGTCATTTGAATTTGGGATGATCGACTTGGTCGGCGGCGTTGGCCATCAAAGCCAAGTCGTTTGGCGCGACGGTCTCTTGGTGGGAGCCCGTTCTACTAACGCCTATGACCTGCGGGCCAAGCAAGACGGCCTAGGCCAAGCGCTCCAAGATATCTGGCGCGCCGCGCTAGACTAAGCTGCGTTCTGCAACTCCTGTTTCACGCGCTCAGCCAAGGTCTTGATGTCGATGGGCTTGGCGAGGAATGAGATATTGGTCTCGCCTTCCAAAAGATCAGAAAACTCCGTCTCAGCATAGCCCGAGATGAACATGACTGGCGCGCCGGCCAGAAACGCGCGCGCATGCTTCAGAAGGTCTGGCCCCTGCATCCCAGGCATCACCACATCGGAAATCATCAGATCGATCGTGCCAGCATGGGCCTCGGCAAGATCAAGGGCTTCCTCCCCTGACGCGGCCTCGATGACTTCATAGCCCCGTGCTCGAAGCAGTTTGGCGGCCACCCCACGCACGGCGTCTTCGTCCTCGACAAACAGAATACGACCCGCACCTGACAGGTCTCGCGCTTGCGGGCGAACCGGCTTGGCGGCCACGACGACCGGCACAGCACCCGCCACTTGAATGTGCTCTGGCAGGAAGATGCGGAAGGCTGCGCCCTCGCCGGGGTTGGAATGGACACTGATCCAGCCGTCTGACTGTTTGACGATGCCGTAGACGGTGGCCAAGCCCAGGCCCGTGCCCTCACCCACGGGTTTGGTGGTGAAGAAAGGATCGAAAATGCTGCCCATGACTTCAGGCGGGATACCTGCCCCGTCGTCAGAGACCTCGATCATCGCTTGGTCGCCTTGGGCGTCAGGATAACCCTGAGCTTGCGCCTCCGCCGCGTTGAGCCGTGCCACACGAATGGTGACAGTGGATCCCCCATGACTACGGATGGCGTCCCGCGCATTGACCGCAAGGTTCATGACCGCAGTTTCAAGCTGGCCGCGATCGGCGCGGACATGGGGCAAGGCACGGCCATAAACTGTCGTTAGCGTGACGTCCTCGTGCAGGACGCGGCGTAACAATACTTCAAATTCGCTGATCAACTCACCAAGATCGATGATTTCACGCTGGACTGTCTGCTTACGTGAATAGGCCAATAGCTTGCGAACCAGGTCCGCCGCACGGGTGGATGTCTGCCTAATCTCGTTTAAGCCCTCATATGACGGGTCACCGACCGGGTGTCGGCTGGCCAGCACATCGAGTTGCATAAAAATGGCCGTCAGAAGGTTGTTGAAGTCGTGCGCCACCCCACCGGCCAGCTGGCCGATCGCTTGCATCTTCTGGCTCTGGGCGAGTTGAAGTTCGATCTGCTTTTGCTCTGATACATCGACGAGATAGGCCACCCAGCGACCATCGGTTTGCGACAGATAGAGATGAGCAATCTTCTTGGGATCACTGGCTAACCGGACTTCGAGGGCACCTTGGTGACCGGAAGCAAGCTTTTGACTCGCATCAGTACGTGCGGTGGCTTCAATCAGCGTTCCAAATGGCTGCCCCACCCCTGGATAGCCGGGCGTGCCGATGAGAGTTGGATTGGCCTCGATAATCTTCGCCGTGAAAGGGTCTTCACCCTCGAGCAGCGCAGCACCGAAAGGCGAAGCAGCAGCAAAGGCGTCAAGGACCTTTGGCGGCGGTGTCTTGGCACTAGCAAAAGCAGCTAAGACCTCGGCGGCGGCTTTCGGAAGCGCCAAAGGCTCAGGTCCTGGGCCCACAAGACGAACCATAAATCGGCGTGGACCCACACCCACGATCGAGGCAGCGTGCTCGACGCCACGGGTGCGAATAGATGCCTGTCCGACCTGACCGCGGCGCGCCATAGCCAAGGCCGAAAAGAGGCTGGATGCCGATGATCCGGTTTTCGGCAGTCTAAGGACCTCGCCAAACAGCGATACCCATGCGGGGTTTGCGGCATGGATTCTGCCGTCGGCCCCGGCCAGGGCTGCCGGTTCAATCATAGCCAAGATCAACGCGCTTGCCGTGGGTTCAAGCTCGACAACTTCATCGCCAGACTTCCTCAGTGCGAAGAAGCCGAGACACGCAACGCCCGCCAAACCCACAAGCAGCATCAGGCCTGCAAGCGTCGCGGGACCCGCGTTAAAGGCAGGCACAGCCGCAAACCCGACAGCCGCCAAGAACAACAACACCACCAGCGCTGTGAGCGGATCAAAGCGATCATGTGAGCGCTGGGCCATAGGGCGCACCAAGCGGTTTTCAGACGCACGGGGAGCGGCCCGGCCCGAATCAGTTGTGAGCATACATCAAGCTTGGATTGGGATGTGTTTCGAGGGGGTTAGGACTGTCATGTCCCGTTCGCCCGCTTGCCTTGTCCGCCGAGCACAAAGCCAATGATCTTAGCGACGGCTTCGTAGTGAGCCACCGGTATGAAGTCCTCGACTTCTACGGCGGCGTAGAGCGCGCGGGCCAGGGGTGGATCTTCAATCACCGGAACGCCGGCTTCCTCAGCCACAGCGCGGATGCGGAGGGCGATAGCGTCCATGCCCTTGGCCACACATTGGGGGGCACCGCCCTCACCTTCCGCATATTTCAGCGCAACGGCGTAGTGGGTCGGATTCATGACCACAACCGTCGCACCTGGCACGGCGCTCATCATGCGCCGTCGAGCCCTCTGGACTCGAATGGCGCGCTGACGACCCTTAATGTGGGGATCACCTTCGGTCTGCTTGAAGTCCTCCTTGAGCTCCTCCTTGGTCATACGTTGGCGAACCATGAACCGCTGGCGTTGCCAGAACCAATCAAACCCGGCGATTGCCAGCATGAAAGATCCAACGCCAAAGGCCAATCGCTTCAATATATCTAAGGCAAAGGGCAGCATGCCGACTGGATCCGTCGCGGCCAGCTGCAAAATCTGATGCCAACTCGGCGCAACAATCATCCAGGCGATCAGCGCGACCAAGATGACTTTGGTCAGGGACTTCAGGAATTGCATCAACGCATCGATGCCGAAGAGCTTGCCGAATCCCGAGATCGGCGAGACTTTTTTGAAGTCGAACTTTAAGCGATCCGGGCTCCATAAAAAGCCGGTCTGGACCAGGTGCCCCGCAACCCCGGCCAACATGGCTCCACCAAGGACAATGGCCACGAAAGGCGCGGCGGCCATCAGCGCCATCCGGGCGACTTCGATCCCGCCACCGCCCTGCATCTGAATAGAATCCGGATGCTCGATAAACGGCATCAGACTAATGGTGAGATTGTGCGACATCCATCCGCCGAAGACCACCATCGTGCCTGCACCGCCTGCGAAGGCAGTCAGGCTGGGCAGGTCCTGGGTTTTGACAATATCGCCCTTCTCGCGCGCTTGATCGAGCTTGCGAGAGGTAGGCTCCTCGGTTTTCGAGGCTGCGTCATTGGTATCCGACATCGGAGGCTACCCTCCGCTGAACTGATTGAGGAGCACGCGGTAGCCGTCGACCCAGACCAATCCAACGACGCCCAAACTCAGGGCGAAGATCGAGAGGCCAAAGAGCACCATCAGTGGTGCCGCGACGAAATAGACCTGAAACTGAGGCATCACCCGGCCAATCAGGCCTACCGCCAAATTGAATACGAGTGCGAAGACCGCCACCGGGGCGGATAGTTGGACACCCATCTTGAACGACCCCGCCACCGTTTGTACCGCTAACTGGCCTGCATCTGTCACCGGCACGGCCCGGGAAAACGGGAAGAGCGCATAGGAATTCACGATCGCGGCCAAAAACATATGATGCAAATCAGTGGTCATGATCAGCACTAGGCCAAGGAGCCCTAGGAAGGTGCCAACAGTTGTCGATCCTGGCGCGATGCCAGGGGCCGAGGTTTGGGCGAAACTGAGCGTTGTCTGGATCGACACGATTTCTCCGGCTACCGCCAGGGAAGATAAGAACAACCGCAGTATTGTGCCGATCATCAATCCGATGAGCACCTCTTTGATCACCCCGCCCGCCAGCCCACTGACTGTACCAGGCATAGTCGGCAGCACCGGCGCAATGACCGGCACCAGCATGATCGTCATGACGAAGGCGAACGATAGGCGAATGCGTGGCGGCACGCTGGGATCGCCGATACCCGGGATCGTCATCACGAGAGCACCGAGCCGCGCGAAAATCAGCGCCCCGACATATATCTGTTGAGCAGAAGCATAGGGTTCCACGGCGCTACATCGCTGCGATGCGGGCCGCGATTTGGCGCATAAAACTGCTCATCAATCCGCCCATCAACGGGAGGAAAATCAGCAGAGAAATGAAGACGGCCACGATTTTCGGCGCGAAGACCAATGTGGCCTCTTGAATTTGGGTAAGCGCCTGAAAGAGCCCAATCGCAACTCCGACGACCAGCCCGACGATTAAAACCGGAGCCGATAACTGCAGGGTCAGCCAAATGGCATCACGACCTACATCAAGAACCTCGGCGCCTGTCATTGAAGTGTCCTGTTCAAGCGCGGATGCGGGGGATTGGAAACCTAAGATGGAGCCAGTATGGTTAATGCTGGGTTAGTACAAAAGTCACGTTGCGTGTTCGTTCAGTCGCTTTGCATCGACTACCCACGATCCTACCGCGACAGCGCCTTGGCCGCCTCGGCCGGGCTGAGCTTGCCCACCTCCTGATCGACGCTGAGGTTGGCTGCACGCATGGCCTCAACTGAAATCGAACCCACCAACGGCTTCAGCGCCTTAAGCAGACTTTGGTCGTTAGCCCGCTTTGGCGAAATCAAGATCACGGCATCATAGGGCGGCAACGCTCCTTTGGGATCGCTGAGCACAGTAAGCTTGTCAGCCGCTATTCGACCGTCCGATGAGAAGGCGGAGATCACATCAGCATCGCTACCCGTCAGTGCTCGGTACATGAAATTGGGCTGGAATGATCGCTTGGCTTTGAATTTGAACCCATAGGCAGCGTCGACCGCTCGCCATTCGGGCCTGGAGAGAAATTCGATGTCCGATCCCAAGGTTAAGCCCGGGGCAGCTCGAGCAAGATCACTCAAGCTGGAAATGCGCAAGGCCTGGGCCTTGTCGGCTTTCATAGCGAAGGCGTAGGCGTTTTCGAACCCCAGTGCGCCGAGCACAACAACACCATCGCGGCGCTTCAACTCTTTGGTCAATCCGGCCAGAACACCATCCCGACCGGGATTGTCTGAGTGTTTGAGCACATTAGTCCAGACCGTCCCAGAATAGTCGATATAGACATCAATCTCACCGGCCGCCAAGGCGCGGTAGATCACGGCAGATCCCAGGTCAGACTTGGTCGTGACCCTGGCCCCAGTGCCACGAAGCTTCTCGGCCATCAGGTCAGCCAGGATGTACTGCTCAGTGAAGTTCTTCGCGCCAATCACATAGCTTGGCGACTGCCCCAATCGAAGCAGTGGAAATACCGCGACAGTAAATCCTAAAATCAACCCGATGATGCCTGCCAGCATCCGGCGCCGATCTCGTTTGGCAGCCCCTGTTTCGATCAGCCCCAACAATTGATCGACCGTCATCGCCAAGCCAGCTGAGGCGGCACATCCAAACAGAACGGAGATCCAGTTCTCAGTTTGAAGCCCTGCAAAAATGTAGTCACCTAGGCTGGTCTGACCTACGGGGGTCGAAAGCGTTGCCGCCCCGATGGTCCATACTGCCGCCGTCCGAATCCCCGCCATAATCACAGGCATGGCCAAGGGAAACTCGACTTGGGTTAGGCGTTGGTTGGGGGTCATCCCAACGCCTTCAGCGGCCTGTCGCACCGCCGGGTCCACACCCAAGATACCCGTGATGGTGTTCCGGAGGATTGGGAGCATCGAATAGAGGGTCAAGGCTAACAGCGCAGGTAGGAAACCCAGTGCCGAAAATCCGTGACCCGTGAGGTTCTTCGTCAAGCCTGCCAATACGAGCAACAGCGGATAGAATAGGGCAAGGAGCGCAAGGCTGGGAATAGTCTGCACCAGTCCAGCGACGGCCAAGATCGACCATTTCAGCCTTGGGTGACGCGTTGCAGCGACTGCCAGCGGCAGGCTTAGGACAAGGCCGAGCAGCAGAGCGCTGGCGCTGAGTAAGACGTGCCAGCCCAGATACTGCGGAAGCGCCGCAAAGGCTGTGGCGAGGGCTGAGCTCATGACACCATCGCCAATTTGGCCTTGAGCTGCTCGGCCTGGCGGCGAGGACCATCCAGCATGGCGGCAACTTCGCCATCTTTGCTTGCGGCTAGGGCCGAAGGGGTGCCCTGGGCTAAGATCTGTCCGGCCTTCAGAATGACGATCTGATCTGCCAACAGGATCGCCTCTGTCATGTCGTGGGTGACCATGACTGTGGTGAGGCCGAGTTGATCATGCAAGGCGCGAACGTCGCGGCCTAGGGCCTGCCGGGTCGCTGGGTCTAACGCCCCAAAGGGTTCATCCATCAGTAGCAATTGCGGCTGCGCAGCCAGCGCTCTGGCCACGCCGACCCTTTGTCGTTGGCCACCTGAGAGTTGAGCTGGAAACCGTTTTCCCAGTTCCGAGGGTAGATCGACTAATCCCAAGAGATTGGCTACCCGCGCTGCAATCTTGTCCGCTGGCCAACCCAAGAGCCTGGGCGTAACGGCGATATTTTCGTCCACCGTCATGTGTGGAAACAGCCCGATCTCCTGAAAAACATAGCCGATCTGGCGTCGCAAAAGGTGATCAGGCGTCGCCGTCGCACTCTGACCGTGGACGTCGACTTGGCCGCCATCCGGCGCAACCAGTCGATTGATCGTTTTCAGAAGAGTGGTCTTACCTGAACCCGAGGGGCCGACGAGCGCCGTGAACTGTCCTGTCGGCAGGTTCAAGCTAACGGGGCCAAGCGCCAGATGGTCGCCGTAGCATTTGGTTATATCGTGAAGGGCAATCGCAGTTTGGGCCATTCCGCAGACTAATACGCGCAGATCAGAAAGCTGAAAGCTGTTAGATCGGCATCCGCATGATTTCTTGATAGGCGTTGATCACCTGATCACGCACGGCCATAACGGTCTCTAGACTGGTCTCGGCTGCGGAAATTGCGGTTGCCACATCAATCAGCTCGGCCTTGCCCTGGGTGTGGGCCACGATCTGACTCTCGGCGTTCTTCGAGGAGTTCATGACGTCAGTCATGGCGTTCTTGACCATTGACCCGAAATCCAGCCCACCTTCGGCGGCCCCGGCAACGCTTGGCGCACTGATCCCGTGGCTTTGGGCGGCGGCATAGGCCTTGGCGGCGGCAAGTGCGGTCATCATGACTTAGTCGCCCCTACTTTTTCAACAGGTCGAGCGTGCGCATATCCATGGCACGTGCGGTCTCAATGACATTCAGGTTGGCCTCATAGGCCCGCTGAGCCTCGCGCATATCGAGAGCCTCAACCAGTGGGTCCACATTGGGCATTTTGACATAGCCCTTAGCGTCAGCAGACGGGTGACCCGGGTCATACTCTGTCTTAAAATCGCGCATATCAGGCTGGACCTTGACCATGCGAACACCTTGGCCCCCATCAACCTGATAGGGTTTGAAAACGGGTATTTGCCGCCGGTAGGGGTCTCCACCTGCCGACCTTGAGGTCGAATTGGCGTTGGCAATGTTCTCAGCAATGATCCGCATCCGCGCCTGCTCAGCGCGCAGAGCTGAGGTCGCGATAGACTGGGCAGCAGCCCCAGCAGACTTGATTAAGGGCATCTAAGTCTCCCTAGCGACCTGGAGGCCGAGAGGCCATCCGCAATAGATTCAAAGATTTTTGATAAAACCCGATGGCCGCATCATAGTTTATCCGCGCATCCGACATCTTGAGCATCTCTTCCTCAAGAACTACCGAATTGCCGTCCAGTGTGGTCTCCGAGTCTTGTCCACGCTTGGGTTTGAAGTGACCGCCTGGGGCATTGCTGGCCGTCGACGGCAATGCGATGTGCCCAGAGTTCGTCGTCGCCAAGCTCACGCCAGCCTGTGCCGTTTGAACCTGACTTTGGAAATTGTATGGCTTCAGGTCTTGAGGTCGATAGCCTGGCGTCTCGGCATTAGCGACGTTCTGGGCAATGACCCGCTGTTTCTCGGACAGATATCCGAGCTTACCCCGTAGCATCGAGAACAGTGGAATCTGGGTGATGTCCATACGGACAGATGGTGAATAAATAGGGTTAATCGGTCCTTAAGACCCTATCGAACATAGGCTGGTCTCGGTCGGCTTCTCGACCGGTCACCCGCTCAGTTTGTACCCAGAATGCCGATCGCTGATTTCGCCCGCGCGACATTCGCGCTGATCCTGACCCTAGGCCTGATCGGTTTGGCCGCAGCAGCCCTGCGCCGGTTCGGGCCGGACGCGATTGGTCGCCTTGTGCCAGGCCGCAAGGAACGCCGACTGGCTGTGGTGGAAACCATGATCCTAGATCCTGCGAGACGCCTAGTTCTGGTTTCATGCGATGGAGACGAGCAGCTGCTGCTCTTGGGCGAGGGCCAAGTCCTGCCCCTTAGTCACAAGCCAAGAGTGGGAAAAAATGCGTAGATTTTTCCGCAATTTGCAGGAGACTTTTCAGCTCGAAGACATCCGCCGTGCATTGGGGTTTGCGCTGCTAACCACTTTGGCTGGATTAATTTTCCCGGCCCATGCCATCGCTCAAGCCGTTAACATCAACCTTGGGTCCGGGGCCGGACTTACCGAGCGCGTAGTCCAGCTTATTGGCCTGCTGACGGTGCTGTCGCTGGCGCCGTCCATCGTGATTATGACAACCTCGTTCGTGAGGATCGTCGTGGTTCTGTCCTTGCTTCGGACAGCCCTCGGCTTGCAGCAAAGCCCGCCCAACGCCGTGATTATCAGTCTATCTCTGTTTCTGACCGCCATCGTCATGGGCCCGACCCTACAGAAATCCTACGATGAGGGGATCAAACCCCTTCTCGACCAACAGATTGAGCTGCCGCAAGCTTTTGATGCAGCTGGCGGGCCGGTCAAAACCTTTATGCTGGCCCAGGTTGATCGGGAAGACCTGGCCCTATTTGTAAAACTCTCCAAGATCGAACGACCTAAGACAGTGCAGGAAATTCCCCTGCAGGTGGTTACGCCGGCCTTTATGATCTCCGAACTCAAGCGGGCTTTCGAGATCGGCTTCCTGCTCTTCGTACCCTTTTTGGTGATCGACTTGGTGGTGGCGAGCGTGCTGATGAGTATGGGCATGATGATGTTGCCGCCGGTGGTGGTGTCATTACCCTTCAAGCTAATCTTCTTCGTGCTTGTAGACGGTTGGCGGCTGGTGGCCGGAAGCCTAGTCGAGAGCTTCCATCGCGGTGCAGGATAGAAAATACTACCCTTTGGTGGGCCTACTCGTCGGCGTTGCGGCGGCCTGTTTCTGTGGGGCAGCCGGGGTATTTATTGCCTGCTGAACCGGCCCCATCGGTGCGGGTCTCTGCTTGAAACGTTGCTTCATCTTGGCCACCCAACCGGCAAACGCCTCGTTGTCTGCGGTTACCCGGCTAAAGTCGGCGATGTTGACCTGTCCAGCTTCGACCCCCAGCAGAGCTACGCGCAATGCATCTGGATTGTGAGCATCTTCGAAGAAGCCCTGATAACGGTCTCGCACCCTGGCCAAGGCTCCATCATCATTGGCCAGACTATAGGCGACGCCGACACGTAGAAGCTTACCCTCCTCATCGCTGCCGAGCGGACCGGGTCGTTTCCAACGATCAGCGAGCGACTTTTCGAAGATGGCACCTGCCACTGACCAGTTCTTCTGCTTCCAAGCGACCTCGCCGCGCAGATCCTGACCCTCGCGAGTGGTGTCACGCTCAATCACCTCAAGCGCTGCATCGAGTCGTCCGAGGTTCATCAGAGCTCGGCCTTCAACTAGTCGCCGTTCGGCGTTCAAGGCCGGGGGTAAGATGGTCGTGCGACTATCATTGATCGCCTGAAGGGCTAGCTCGGGCTTGCGGTCCATTAGGTAGATCACGGCGACATCCGTCGAGACCTGGGCGCGCGGAACCCCGTCGAGACGGTTGTCGGCCTGATATTTGAGGAAGTCTGCGGCTTGATCAAGCAGGTCGACATCAACCAACCGGCGCACCAGCTTTCTCACCATCAAGTCACCGTCTGCACCTAGCGGCGTCAGCTCCTTGAAGTCATAGAAAAGGGCTAGAGCTTGGATAGGTTCAAGACCATCTGCGGCCCCCTCAAGGAACAGTGATCGAAAGGCGGCACCGAGATCGGCTTGCAATTGAAGGGCTTCCGGCAAGTCCGGAAGTCTTTTTCCCGCCGAGCGCAAGGCTTCCAGAGCTTCCCGATAATGCCCTTGACCAAGATAGAGCTGGCCCAGCGCCCTAATGGTTTCTAACTCGGTGGCATCGCCGCGCCAGCGATAGCGCAACCCGTCAAAGACAGCTGCGGCTTGAAGGGGGGTCAGCTTGCCCATCTGCAAGCGAATCTGGGTAGCGCGTAGTAGCGCCGGTGAGGATAGAGATTCTGTTGGCGCGAGGCTCACGGCGGCATAGATTCGCAAGGCCCGATCAGGATGACCGCTCATCTCAATGACCCTGGCCTCTACCAATCGGGTCGCCAGCTCCTCCAGCGGGTCCGTCTTGTCCATGAACGCGAGCTTTACGGAGTGGTCAGCCCCTTCCAAGTCACCCAGCGCCAAGGCCGCTTGGGCATCAGACCTTGCAAACCGAGCTTTCCAGAGCGGCGAAAACTGATTGAAAGCCTCAGCCCCTGTCGTGAACTGAGTTCGCGTTTCAGGCCATTGGGCAAGCTGTGTCGCCACATAGGACCGCCATAACGCAGCGGAGGGATCTTCAGAGAGCACCGGCGAGGAGAAGTCGGCTTGCGCCTCCTTATAACGCCTCGCCATCACGCGGGCGATCCCACGCAGACCGCGAAACTCAGGATCATCAACACTGTCGGGATTGGTCCGGCCCAATCCGTTCAGGACACCAATCGCCTCATAGGACAATTCCGATCCCACCAGGAACCTAGCTAGCGCCATCCGCGCGACGACCGGTGCATCCTTGCCCTTTTGCGCTTCGGCCATGGCGAAGTTCAGGAGATTGTTGTAGCGCGCCAAGAACCCGCCCTTGGCGGTCGCGCCCCAGGTCGGATCAATCAAGGCCGGTCGGCTAGCTGCCTTCGGTGCGCCAAGCTGAGCATCTTCGCGCTGAACACCTGCCGAAGCCGGTGAGAGCGCCAGTCCTGCGGGTCGGCCAATATGAACCAGGTCACCGTCATGGGATACCGTCAGGTCTTCAATGAACGACTCCATGGCCAAGCCCTGGGCTGAGGGCAAGACGGCCATCTGAACATATTCACGCCGGGTCGGAACCCCTTTTGCCGGGCCTAAAGCGGTCACAACGGTCAGTGTATCGCCCACCGCGGGATCGACGAATTTGACGGTGCGGGTCGCCCCGGCAACGGCGGCCTTGAGGGTTGCTGGTCCGCCGACATCATCTCGGGTGATCTTGATTTGAGCGGCTTGGGTATGGGTGCCGGGTCCAATGGCGATCGTCCACACTCCAGCCTGGCTAGACGCAAAGAACGGCACCCCGGTAGGAGCTGATATCCGAACGGCCGCGTAGTCAGCACCCCGAAAAGCTTGCACGCTCGAGAACTGCTTCAATCCGCGCGGAGCACGTGAGACATCCAGGGTCGCTGACGCATCAAAGACAGCCCAAATTGCGCCACCCCGACGGAAAACTGCGGCGCCACTAGGATTTGCCCAAGGGAAGGTCAGCAGAACTTGGCCGCCGGCAAGCGAGGCGTCCATATGAACCACGCCGCCGTGTGGTATCGGGTTTGGCCGTTCAGGTTCGCGCTCAGCCACGACTGGGGCCGCC
>JANLPX010000133.1:0-5154 GCA_031367485.1 Alphaproteobacteria bacterium
ACATCAACCTTGCCACTGTCCTTAAGACCGCGTTCCTCTTCAACGGCGGCGGCATATTCCCGGCCGATGAACCGCATGCGACCCTGGGCCGCGCGGATCAGATTGACCCGGATACGGTCGGTGATCAGCGCCTTATCGATGATCTCTGTGCTCTCATTCCTAAAGAACTTTGGATCAACGATGATCCGCGGCGCGGTCGGCCGGTTCATCAGCTCGGGCAGCGTCAGCAGGTCACGTACCATGGCATCGCTCATGGAAACGATGTCTTGGCTCTCAGTGCCCACGCCCTTGACCCCGTCTGGAGAGGTCGTGTCACGATAGACACTTTCGGAGGCCTGCGGCTTCAGCTTGGCCGCTTGCGCTGCCTGCACACTGGCCAAGCTAAGAAGAGCCGCGAGCCCGATAGCTGTAGATTTGACGATCATTTGCGCCCCTTTGTCCGCATCAGCTGCGGCGTATCGATTGTGATGGATCAGCGCCCAACCGACGCAGCTTGCAGAGCCGGCAGATAGGCGGTCTGGAATTCTGGATAGATGGCGTAGGTGGCTTCCAGAACCTTCTGATAGTCCGGGTTCGCCGAGTAGTTCACGTAGATGTAGACCGCCATGTCGGAGAGCGAGTTGAACGAAAGATCAGTCGACGAGCGGATAAAGGTCTCACCACCGATCGACTGTAAGGCGATCGAACGGCCGGCCATTGCGCCAACTTTCTTGCCCATGAAACCGCCAACGAAGGGGATTTTTTCGGCCGCTTTCTGGCCTAGGTAGTTTCCGGCAACCGTGCCGACTTGTCCCCCGGCCTTGACCTGCATGGACTTGGTCACCCAACCTGCGGTCACACCGTCAGACGTGTAGGGCGAGGCGTACTGACCCGTTGAGCCGTCAATCGGCGTCGGTGCACTCAAGGCACTTGGTGCGGCGACATTGTTCGAGCCAAAAGCGCACAACATCAGTGCGCCGACAGCGACGATCGGGATGTAGATCTTGTTCATCTGGTTGCCCCCTAGGCAGTTGATCGGGCCCAAGGAGCGCAGAGCCGCATCTGTCACCGCCGGATGGGGCGGGCGTTAGAGCCAGAAGGCTCACACATGATCAGCAACACGGGCGACCCTTGGGGGTAGGTCTCGTTCCCATGGTGTCGCTTAGATCGAGGGTGCGCCGCATGATCAATTTGGACTATGCCGCGCACTTTTTTTGTGGCGGACGCAATTTCTTTGAGGCCCGGTTGGATCAGGCCGCTGCGTGGCGCAGCATTTCGTCCCAAAGCTGCAGGGCCATCAGGTGTCCGGTCCTGGGCACAACACGAACTTCGTCGGCACGGTCCCCCAGATAGTCCATCAGGTCGGCCAAAGGCGCGAAGTGATCATGTTCTCCGTGCCACACCACCAGCCGACACTTCAGATCTTCGACGCTCAAATTGCCCGCGCGGTGGAAGGCTTTCATCTCGTCAGACGGCCCGCGGCTGCCCCGCGCGAGGGTCTCGCCGACATAGGCCGACATGAATTTACCGACCCAAGGATTGGCGTTGATGAAAGCGCGATCTCCCGGTGATTCCGCCGTCGCTGTCTGCATCATGCTAGGCGTCATGCCGTTCGACATCCTTAGGCGCAGGATGGCATAGAACGAGTCGATCACCCAAGGATTGCGCTGCATGCGTTGGCGGAACTGGCTCATGATACTGCCGCCCTTCTGGGTGGGGCGCGGCGGTCGGGCTGAGCACAGCAGCACACCGGCGGCGCGATCCCCCATACGGATCGCGGTCTGCATCGCCGAAGGCCCGCCTGACAGAATGGCCGTAATCCGCACTTCTCCAATTCCCAGTTGGTCGCACAGCTCGATCATGTCGTCGGCCACGCCATCAAAGCTGTAGTCCTCGCGCGGATCGCTTTGACCAAAACCGGGTCGTTCAGCGCTGATCACCCGCAGGCCCAGCTGGCTTGCCAGGGTCTGCAGCCCCGGTGGCAACAGGCTCGAACCCATTCCCTCGTGAAACATCAGCACGGCGCGGCCTTTGGCGGACCCATAGTCGCGATAGGCCAGGCGCCGACCATCGCTTAACCGAATGTCGCGCACGTCGGGAACCACCTCGACGGCATCACCGGCTCGATCTGGCGGGGTCTCCAGAACGCGCGCCATCTGGGTCAGCTCCCCCAGCACCCGGATCAGATCACTTTGCCGCTTCAGGCCCATCTTGTCGAAAATCGCGCGCAGCTGATTGCGCACGGTATTGATGCTGACCGACAAATCCTCGGCGGCCTCGGCCAAGGTACGGCCTTCACCCAGCAAGGAGGTCAGTCTGATCTCTGCCGGTGTCAGACCGAAACTCTCGCGGATCGAGGTCCATAGACGCTGGGTCTCTTCAACGGCGGGAAACACCACCGCATAGCTCTGCTCGTCCAAGATCAGCTGGGGGATGCCCTGTCCGACCAAACCCGGCAGCGCGCCAGCGGGCACGACATAGGCAAAGCAGGGGCCAAGATCGCCGTCGCGTTCTAATTTCAAAATCGCATGGGATTTGTTGCTCCCACGGGCCTGCACCAATGCCTTAGCCAGCGCTTCATCATTATTGGGATCGTCAAACACGATGGGCGCCCCGGTGCGTAATTGGCCGAGGCCCGATGCCATCATAATCGCATGGGCTGGTGGATTAGCCGCCGTGACCTTCCGCCCCGCATTCAGGACCACCCAACCCAAGGCCGAGGGTGGTGTCGCCGGGGTGGCCTGACCATCCCTGGAGCGCCCCAGCATCCGAGCGATTTCTTGACTGTGAGCCAGCCCTCGCACAGCCGCCGTCGGCGTTTCATCGACGCCAGGCACCTCGCCCAAGGCATCGACCAGCTGATCCCAACGCTCAGGATCAGCGGCGACCTGATACATGGCCTCAATTACGAGATTGATGTCGGCGTCATCCATGGGGGTGGAATCATCCTTGGCACTGCGCCGTTCTGGGACCTTATTCGCCATCGTCGGCCCAAAACTGCAAGCCCTAGACCAAGGTTTATGACTCCTTAAGGTCGATGCATCTCACCGAGGTGCCCAGCTTGCGCTTGCCTGCGACCCAGGGGCGTGACAAGTCGTCTTCCAAACAAGTGTTTGATTGCCGGAGGAAAACGATGAAAGCTGCAGTCTATTACGAGAATGGTGGCCCAGAAGTCCTGAAATATGAGGACGTTCCGGACCCGCAGCTCCACCCCAAGGGCGTGATCATACAGGTTGAGGCCATTGCCATAGAAGGCGGCGATATTCTCAGCCGCTTCGGAGGCGCGCCTGCCACACGGCCCCACATTGTCGGTTACCAGGCCGCCGGGACCATCATTGAGGTCGGTATCGAGGTCGAACACCTGCGCGTCGGCCAAAGGGTCGCGACCTTAAACAGCATTGGTAGCCACGCCGCCCTGCGCGCCGTCCCGGCTCGCAACTGCTGGTTGGTTCCCGACGGCTACGACATGAAAATGGCTGCGGCTATTCCGGTGACCTTCGGCACAGCCCATGACTGCCTGTTCGAGTTTGGCCGCCTGCAAAAGGGCGAGACGGTCCTGATCCAAGCCGGTGCAAGCGGCGTTGGCGTAGCCGCCATCCAGTTGGCCAAACGCGGTGGAGCGGGCTTGATCCTCGCCACCGCCTCCTCTGACGAACGTCTTGAGAAGCTCAAGCGCCTCGGTCTCGACCACGGCATCAATTACATCACCCACGAAGTCCCCAAAGAGGTCATGCGCCTGACCGACAACAAGGGTGCCAATGTCATCGTCGACAGCGTCGGCGGACCTACCCTGCAAGGCTCGATCAACAGCCTGGCCTATCGCGGTCGTGTCTCGATGGTGGGCGCTGCCGGTCGCGAACCCATGCGGGTTGATGTCGGCTCGATGATGGGCGGTAACCGCACCCTCTCTGGCGTTTTCCTAGGCGCTGAGATCATGACCGACCGGGTGCATGACAACATCCAACAACTGATCAACGACGCGGCCAAGGGCGATCTCGAAGTGGTGATCGACAAGGTCTTCCCCCTGTCAGACGCCGCCGGTGCCCACGCCTATATCGAAAGCCGCGCCGCCGTCGGCCGCGTGGTTATGGTGCCGTAAGAGGCGCATCAAACACCCCCGTCAGCCAAGGCCATGTGCCGAGGACCCCTCGTTCCGCGACTCAGAATTTTGCGGAGAGTCAGCGGCGGTTGAAACAGGGGTCCTAGGCACAAGGCCTAGGATGACGTCTTTGTTTCGGAACTCGGGAGGAAAACAATTGCCCAAAGCCACCAACGGCCACGTCGAGATCAACTACGAATCCTTCGGCGATCCGACCCACCCCACCATCCTGCTGATCAACGGCTTGGGCTCGCAGATGACCCGCTGGCCCGAAGCCTTCTGCGCCCGACTGACCGCTAGGGGCTACCGCGCCATCCGTTTCGACAACCGCGACACCGGGCATTCAACTTGGTTCAAGGAAGGCGACCGTTACAGCCTCTCCGACATGGCCGCCGATGCCATGGCTGTGCTGGATGCAGCGGGCGTCGCCAAGGCTCACATTGCCGGGGTCTCCATGGGCGGCATGATCTCCCAAGCCGTAGCGATCAATCACCCCGACCGCAGCCTGTCGCTTACCTCTATCATGTCGGCAACCGGCGCGGCGGGCACAATGGACCCGAAACCTGAGGCGGGCGCGACTCTCACCGCCGTTCCACCCGATCCGTCCAAAGACTATGAGGGGTACCTCGCCCACGGCGTCGCCAATGCCCAGACCATCGGCAGCCCGGCCTACCCCTGGCCGGATGGAGCTTTGCGCGCTCGTGTGATCGCTGAGCACGCCCGCGCCTTCAACCCCACCGGGGCGGCGCGCCAGATGGGAGCCATTCGCGGTGACGGCGACCGCACCGAACGCCTGTCCAAACTCAACATCCCGACGGTCGTGCTGCACGGGGCCGACGACCCGCTGGTCCAGGTCAGGGGTGGAGAGTCCACCGCCGCCGCCATCCCCGGCGCGGAACTGCGCGTCATCCCCGGCATGGGCCACGACATGCCACCAGCGCTTTACGACATCTTCGAGGACGCCATCTTGGCGGCAGTCGCCCGCGCCACATGACCCCACTCCTACCCCTGGTCCTGATCGGACTGCTGGTCGCCATTGCTGGCCTGCTGTCGGCCACGTTCGCCGCCGGCTCGAC
>JANLPX010000185.1:0-2049 GCA_031367485.1 Alphaproteobacteria bacterium
CCGTTTCTTGGCTTGGTACGGATCGGGAGCGGTGGATCAAACAGCACTTGCGGCTTGCACCGCGGCACGCGGCACGATCTCCAACTTGCCGGCTGAGCGCACCACGGCCGAAGTCCTGAAGCTATTGGCTGCGGATGATCCCAGGTCGGCTGTGTCCTTGATGAAGGAGGCGGGGATATTGAACCTCGTCCTGCCCTCGACCCAGGACCTCGCAACTTTCAATGCGCTCGTCGCCATTGAAAACGACATGTTGTTCGAGACGGACGCCACTCTGCGGCTCGCCAGCCTTATACCCGATGATCAGATCGCCGCAGCCAAGGCCTGCGAAACGCTGCGCCTGTCAAACGAGACTCGCGAACGACTGATCAACTCGACCGGAAAAACCCCTCGTATCACCAGCTGGATGAGCCCGCGCGAAACGCGACGCGCAGTCTACCGGATTGGCGTTGTGGCCTTCCTCGATAGGGTGAAGCTGGCCTGGGCTCGATCGCTGCGTACAGCCACCACCCACCAGTGGCGAGGCCTTTTGGCCCTTGGCTCCAGTTGGTCACCGCCACCCTTCCCGATCACGGGCGACGAGGTGCTACACTCCGGCGTGCCCAAAGGCCCCATGGTCGGCCAAGTGCTGACAGAGATAGAGGATTGGTGGATCGACCATGACTTTATCGACGACAAGTTCTCGGCCATCGAAAAGCTGAAGGCGGTAGCCCAGGGCATGGCCTACTGAGATGCACAGGTTAGCGATCTTGGAAACCGGCGCGCCGCCGTCTGGGCCTCGAGAAACCTTCGGCGATTATCCAGCGATGTTCCGGAACCTGCTGGGGCAAGATACCTACGACTACACCACCTACGACATCGCCAACGGCGGACTTCCTGCCCGAGTCGAAGATTTCGACGCCTACCTCGTCACGGGCTCATCAGCCGGGGTCTATGAACCCCTCCCCTGGATTGATCCGCTGAAGGCCTTCCTGGTCTCGGCCAAGGGGCGAGCTGCATTAGTCGGTGTCTGTTTCGGCCATCAGATCATGGCTGAGGCTTTTGGCGGCAAGGTAATCAAGTCCCCCAAGGGTTGGGGTGTGGGCCTGCACACCTACGAGGTCCGCCGGTCTGAAGCCTGGATGGATGATGGGCCAACCATCGCCGTTCCAGCCTCACACAAGGACCAGGTGATTGTCCCGCCGACTGGCGCAACCGTATTGGCATCGAGTGACTTCACGCCGTTTGGCATGCTGGCCTATGGCGACCAGGCGGCGTCAATTCAACTCCACCCCGAGTTTGAGCCAGCCTACGCCAAGGCCCTGATCGAAACACGCCGAGGCAGCCGGTACACAGAAGAACAGGCCGACGCAGCCATCGCCAGCCTGGCAAGCGCCGACGACCGCTTGAGGGTCGGAGCCTGGATCAATCGGTTTCTGCAAACCACGCGGGATTGAACATCAAACCTAGGGCCAAGCCACCATCGGCGGCATGGAAGACAGGATGGTGTCGATGTTGCCGCCTGCCTTCAGGCCAAACATCGTCCCGCGATCATGGAGCAGGTTGAACTCGACGTATCTGCCCCGCTGAACCATTTGTTGCTGACGCTCCTCGGCCGTCCAAGCCTTGCTTAGATGGCGTTCGACGATCTGCGGATAGACGTCCAGAAACGACTCGCCTACGGCCTGGGTAAAGGCAAAGTCCTTTTCGAAATCTCCGGTATTGTGCCGGTCGTAGAAGATGCCGCCGATCCCGCGAGGCTCGTTGCGATGCGGCAGATGGAAATATTCATCACACCACGCCTTGTACTTCGCGTGCCAATCGGGGTCGAAGCGGTCACAGGCCGCCTTGAGGCTTGCGTGGAATAGCAGAGCGTCTTGCGCCTCTTGATTCCGTTGGGCGCTCAGCATCGGGGTAAGGTCTGAGCCCCCGCCGAACCAGCTCTCCGCCGTGGACAGAAATCGCGTGTTCATGTGCACAGTCGGAATGTGCGGTGAGCGGGGATGTACGATCAGGCTGATGCTCGCCGATACATAGGTCGGGTCTTTGTCGGCACCGGGCATGGTCGCGGCC
>JANLPX010000187.1:0-1895 GCA_031367485.1 Alphaproteobacteria bacterium
GGGTTCCATTGCTGCGGACCGGGTGGGCATCTGTGTTGCCGGCCACAGCGGACAGGTGGCCGGGCTGGCGGGTGTGAAGTTGCCGGTCGAGAGCCAGCTCTTGCAGGCCTTCGTCACCGAGCCCATCAAGCCGATGATCGACACGGTGATCATGTCGCAGTCGGTGCACTGCTATATCAGTCAGTCCGATAAGGGTGAGGTGGTGCTGGGCGGCGACCCCGATCAGTACCCGACCTATTCCCAGCGCGGCGTGCCCATGCGCCTGGAACAGGTGGCCGGTGAAGCCATCTCCCTGGTTCCAGCCCTGTCACGATTGCGCATGCTGAGGTCATGGGCCGGCACCACGGATATGAGCTTTGACGGCGCGCCGATCCTGGATGAGACGCCAGTGGAGGGTCTCTATCTCAGCGGTGGCTGGTGCTATGGCGGGTTCAAGGCTACGCCGGGGTCGGGCTGGTTGTTCGCCGACCACCTGGCGACAGGTGAGGCCCATCCGCTTGCTAAGCCCTTTGCACTGGATCGCTTTGCGCGCGGTGCAACGGTGGATGAGACTGGGGCCGGGCCCAAGGCGCGGGATCGCTAGATGCTGCTGATCGCCTGCCCCCATTGCGGCCCGCGTGCTCAAGCCGAGTTCGAGTTTGATCGGGCCATGGACTCGGTGTTGCCGCTTGAGGCCGTGCTGCAGGCGGCCGTGATGCGGCTCTATGAGCGGGAGAACCCCAAAGGTTGGTCCTGGGAGCTTTGGCGGCATTCCGCAGGCTGCGGGGTGTTCCTCAAGCTCCACCGCCACACAGTGACCCACCAGATCGCTGCGGTCGAACTGTTGGGCGGCGATTCATGAGCGGGTCCCGGACGCGCCAAGGCGGGGTGATCGACCGCAGCACGACGATCCACTTCACCTTTGATGGTCAGAGCTATGAGGGCCATCCTGGAGACACCTTGGCCTCGGCCTTGTTGGCGCGCGGTGTCGTTCTGTTTGGGCGCAGCTTTAAATATCACCGACCCCGTGGGGTAATGAGCGCTGGGGTTGAAGAGCCCAATGCTCTGGTCGGCGTAGGCACGGGCGGACGGTTCGAACCCAATACGCGGGCCACGGACCTATTCATCTATGAGGGTTTGGTGGCGGAGAGCCAGAACCGCTGGCCGTCGCTAAGCTTTGATCTGGGCGCTGTGGTCGGCTTGTTCGGTCGGTTTCTCCCGGCGGGTTTTTATTACAAGGCATTCCTGGGTAAGCCTGGGCTCTGGAGGTTTTACGAGCACTTCATCCGGCGAGCGGCGGGGCTAGGGCAGCCGCCGACGGAACCTGATCCAGATACATACGAGCATCGCGCGGCCTTTTGCGATGTACTGGTCGTCGGTGCCGGCTATGCGGGATTGACGGCGGCGCTCGCCGCCTCGGCAGCCGACGAGCGGGTGATGCTGGTAGAGCAGGACGGCTTGGTTGGCGGTGCGCTATTGCGCGACGCGGAAAGTCTCGATGGACAGCCCTCCGAGGCATGGATCGCGCAAGCTCTGGAGACCCTGACTGCACGTGGCGTGCGGGTCCTGAGCCGGACGACGGCGGTGGGCTATTGGGATCATGATCTGGTGACCCTGGCGCAGAAACTGATGGAGCCGGGGCAAATGCCGCTCAACGGTGAACCCGCTCAACGCCTCTGGCGGGTGCGGGCCAAGCGGGTGGTGCTGGCCACGGGCGCTATCGAGCGGCCCTTGCCGTTTGGCGGCAATGACCGGCCCGGTGTCATGCTGGCCCAAGCGGTGCGGACATATGTGAATCGCTATGGCGTAGTGGCAGGCACCAAGGCAGTGATCGCGACCTGCAATGACGACGCCTATCGCACGGCTTTCGCCCTAGCGGACGCCGGATGCGAGATTGAGGCGATCTTAGACAGTCG
>JANLPX010000206.1:0-4466 GCA_031367485.1 Alphaproteobacteria bacterium
GCGACGGTAACGACACCCTGACAGTCGGCGACGGTGCCAATGTCGTGACCGGTGGTATCGGTAATGACACGGTCGTTGCAGGCGTTGGCGCAGACACCATCACGGGTGGGGTTGGCGTTGATGCGATGACGGGTGGCACCGGTGGTGACCGGTTCGTGTTCGCGGCAGGTGACTCTTCGTCCACCGCCGGGTCCAACGACTCGATCTCCGACTTCTCGGTTGCTGACGGCGACAAACTGGCTCTGGGTGTTACGGCAACTGCCGCCAATACCCTGGTCGGCACCGCAGCCACGGACTACGCGCAAGCGTTGTCGGATGCCACGGCGCTCATCGGGACCGGTTCGCGCGACATCGTGGCGATCCAAGTCGGTGCTGACACCTACGTCTTCTCAGATAGCAGCAGCACCAACTCGATCACCAACGCCATCAAGTTGACTGGCGCGACCGCGAGCACCTTGTCTGTCGCAACCTTCGTCTAAGCGACAACACATCGATTGATCGGGGCCGCTCTTCGGAGCGGCCCTTTTCATGTCTGGCATATTCCTAGGTTCATATTTCCGCGGTGTTGCTCTAGGTCTTAGCTCCCATGACCAACGCCGCGATCCTCTTCGCCCCCGACGGGTACGACACAACGGGTGCCCGGCTCATGGGCCGTCACGCGGCTGGCGAGAGCTTCCTCCGCGGCTTCCTACGTCACGCTGATGTCGACAGCTTTCACCTCTTCAACAGCTCACCGTTCGCCACGCCCGAACTCGAAACGCTCATCCAGCGCATCGAACCCCCGACCAAGCCTCTGAACTGGATCGACCGTCGCGCAAGGCCGCAACTGAGCACCGTCGGCTGCCTCTATCACCCGACACCTGGCATCGCCAACGAGGCCTGGCTCCGTCGACCATTCGGCTCCCAGACCTATAGTATCTGCGGCATTACCCACACCACAGCGACCCACCGGGTGATGGATGCCATCGCCGATATGCTGACCGCGCCGCTCGAGCCCTGGGACGCCCTGATCTGCACTTCCGGGGCTGTCAGAGACAGCGTTGAAACCGAGCTGGAGGCAGTAGGCACAGACCTGCGTGACCGGCTCGGTGCCACCCGATTAGCCACGCCCCAGCTGGCAACGATCCCCCTGGGCGTGAATGCCGACGACTTCACCGCCAAGCCAGAACAGCGAAAAGCCTGGCGCGAAAAGCTCGATATCCCAGCCGATGCCCTGGTCGCGCTCTATGTCGGTCGGTTCAGCGCAGGCTCCAAGATGAACCCCGCCCTGATGGCCATGACCCTTGAGGCCGCGGCTAAGGCCACCGGGCGTGACATCTATTGGATCGTCTCCGGCTGGTCCGGCAGTCCAGAAGGGACGGAGGCTCACCACGCACGCACCCGTCAATTCTGTCCCAGCATCCACTATCGCGGGGTTGACGGTCGCCAAGCCGACACCCGGTTCTCGATCTGGTCGGCCGCCGACCTGTTCATTTCGTTCTCCGAAAACATCCAGGAAACCTTTGGTCTGACGCCGATTGAGGCCATGGCTTCAGGTCTTCCCTGCGTGGTCAGTGACTGGGACGGCTACCGCGATACCGTCCGCGAGGGTATCGACGGCTTTCGCATAAAGACCATCGCGCCCCGTCCGGGCTTGGGGCGCGACCTGGCCTATGGCTATGCCAATGACTGGGTGACCTACGACCAGTACATATCTGCTGCCGCGGCCATGACTGCTATCGATTTGGGTGCCGCTGCCAAGGCAGTGATCGACCTCATCGAACAGCCTGATCTCCGCCGACGCATGGGTCAGGCAGCGGCCACTCAGGCGCGCGCCGTCTTCGACTGGTCAGCGATTATCCCCCAGTATCAGGCTCTATGGGGAGAATTGGCACTTCGACGCACGGCAACACCGTCCCGACCCGAGCGCATGGCCGACAATCCCCGGCGGCTTGACCCCTTCACGCTCTTCGCTGGCTACCCCACGGAAGCCCTAACCCCGCAAACCGTCGTCGGCGTGACGCCGGGTATGACCTGGGAAATCGCGTCGGCGCGCCTGACCACGCCTCTGGGCATCATCGGCCAATGGGCCTTGCCCTTCCCGGCTGAACGAAAGGCCATGTTCGCCTATTTCGAAACCCACGGCCCTGCCACAGTAGCCGATATGTTGGCCCAGGCCTCGCCTCGACGCCAACCGTTCCTCGAACGCGGAGTGCTATGGTTGGTCAAGTTCGGCGTCCTGCAGCTTCTTTGATTCGCAGCTCTAGACCTCCGGTATATCGGAGATAGCCTGGGCGAAATTGGCATACGCAATCGAACCATTGCGGATCAGCCTTGAAATCCTTACAAACGAACGCCAGATTCCCCTTGGCTCAGCGCTCAGATACCGTCAGTGGCGCCACCCCAAAACAGCACCAAATCCCGCAGTTGATTTCGGGCTCTGGATCCACCGAGACCGCGCCATGCTAGGGCAATCGCCAAGCTTCATCTTCGTGCACATCCCCAAGACGGGCGGCAACTCCCTGCAAAATATCCTGCGGACCTATTCCAGCGATCAGATTGTTGCCACAGCCCCCCACCAAGACGGCACGGAGCGGTTTGAACTGCTGAACCAAGACTACGGCTTCATGAAACACAGTGGATTGAGCGAGTACAAGGCTGCATTACCCGCGCCCACCTACGCTTCGACCTTCAAATTCTGTTGCGTGCGCGACCCTTGGGACCGCGCCATATCGTTCTATTTTTCTCCCCATCGGAATGTGTCGACCTTTGACCGGCAAGGTTTCTTAGACAGTTTGAACGATCTAACGCCGATGAAACATTTCATGGAGGCCGATCGGGGCCAAGCGACAACGGCAATTGGTCCAAACTTCGACTTCATCATGCGCTTTGAGACTCTGCAGCAAGACTTTGACCGTGTGGCCGACCATTTAGGGTTTCCCCGCCAAGCTCTGCCGCACCGAAACGCTTCCCTGCGCGAACCTAGCGAAAGCTACTATGATCAGGACATGGTTGACCGTGTAAGCGATATGTTTCGGCAAGACATTGAGCTATCTGGATATTCGCCACCGATACCGAAGGGCAGACATGGTTGAGCTATTGATTCGCAAGCCGGCGGACGTCAGTCCGATCAAGGTGCGCTTCTATACGGACTATCCCGTCTGCAACTACAAATGCACCTATTGTGTCGCTGGCCACGGCCCGCCGGAGGGGCGCCCGGAGAGCCCGTGGAATGAAGAGCGATACCTCACCATCATCGACAATCTGTGCAAGGTCGACTTCCCGATCAATGTGCGGATCGGCGTGGGGGGCGAGTTCTTCATCTCCAAGGTGCTCGTTGAGGGCGCGCGGCGACTGGGGCAGTCCGACAACGTTGTCGCTCTGAACCTGATCACCAACCTCAGCTTTCATCCCAAGCAATATGCCCGCATCCTGAAGGATATCCCCAAGGAAAAGGTCGCGATGGTGGCTAGCTACCACCCTACCGAGGTCAAGAACGCCGACAGTTGGGTGGCCGCGGCTCAGGAACTTTCAACCGACTACGACCTCACCACTATGAGCGTGGCCTATCCGCCTTTCCTGCGCGATCTGCCTGAACTCAAGGCGAAGTTTGCCGCCGTCGGGCTGGATCACTTCGTGCAGCCGTTCATCGGCGAATATGAGGGTCGAACCTATCCGCAGGCCTATACCGACGAAGAGCGGGCGATTGTGCGCGAGATCATCTATTCGCGGCACGACTATGAGTTTCTGCTCAATCTGCGCCGACCCGGGCTTTGCAACGCAGGCTTCCGCTATCTGTTTATCGATCCCTACGGCATTGCCAAGCCGTGCGGTGGCGCGGACCATGATCGGATACTTGGCGATCTTACGCTATCGCCCAAAATTGAGCTGCTCACGGGACCCCGGCCCTGCCCGGCCAATGTTTGCCAGTGCGACACCGAAAACATCAATACCCTGGCGTTCGAGGAACACTATCGCCCCATCGACAAGAACCAGCATCGCTTTGCCTATCGGTTTGCCGAGGAAGCCAAGGAACATGCCTGGATGGATGAGTGGAAAGTACCCTACTAGGGCTGCTAAGGGTTCCCGGGCGGGGCAATCCCGATAAAGTTTAAGTCTAAAGGGCGAGGCCTTTGATCACCACTATCGACGAAGAGCGCGGCGAGGTCATCGTTAAAGACGGCGACACAGAAACCCGCCACAGCCTGTCCACCGCCGAAGGCTTCGCGGCGGCGTCCAAGGCCTGGGTGCGGGCCACCTGGGATTCAAAATACGTCTATTCCTTCGCCTGGATGGGTCGCCCTATCATCCAGCTGCCCGAGGATATGGTTCGCCTGCAAGAGGTTATCTGGACCTTGAAGCCCGACGTGCTGGTGGAAACCGGCGTCGCCCATGGCGGCAGCCTGATCTTCTATGCCTCGCTGTTTGAGGCCATGGGCAAGGGCCGGGTGATCGGTGTGGATATCGAAATCCGCCCTCACAACCGC
>JANLPX010000207.1:0-2080 GCA_031367485.1 Alphaproteobacteria bacterium
GGATCGAACATCCTAGGCAATTTCGTGCCGGCCTATGAGTCGACGGTGACATCGCAGTTATGGCGGGACGGTGCCGTGATGTTGGGCAAGCTCAACATGGACGAGTTCGCCATGGGATCATCCAATGAATCCAGTGCGTTCGGGCCTGTGATTAATCCTTGGCGCTCAAGCGGCTCCAACACTAAATTGACCCCAGGCGGGTCATCAGGCGGATCAGCGGCCAGCGTGGCGGCCGATCTTTGCTTGGGTGCAACAGCAACCGACACCGGCGGCTCGATCCGACAGCCCGCCGCCTTTACCGGAACCGTCGGGATCAAGCCGACCTATGGCCGCTGCTCCCGCTGGGGTGTTGTCGCCTTCGCATCATCGCTGGATCAGGCAGGACCCATCGCCAAGACAGTTGAGGATGCCGCGATCCTGCTGCGCTCCATGGCAGGTTACGACCCCAAGGACTCCACAAGCCTGAACGTCGAGACGCCAGACTTCGCCAGCTTTGTCGGCAAGTCGGTCAAGGGTCTGCGGATCGGCATTCCTAAGGAATACCGCGTCGACGGGATGCCCGCTGAAATCGACGCCTTGTGGGAGCAGGGGATTGCCTGGCTGAAGGACGCCGGTTGCGAGATCGTCGAGGTGTCTTTGCCCCACACCAAATACGCCCTGCCAGCTTATTACATAATCGCGCCGGCCGAGGCGTCGTCGAACTTGGCCCGCTATGACGGCATGCGCTACGGCCTGCGGGTTGATGGGGCCAATCTCACTGAGACCTACGAAAATACCCGCGCTGCCGGGTTCGGAGCCGAGGTGAAGCGCCGAATCCTGATCGGCACCTATGTGCTGTCAGCGGGCTATTACGACGCCTATTACCTCAAAGCGCTGAAGGTACGTCGCCGCATTGCCGACGACTTCGAGCAGGCCTTTGGCAAGGTCGATGCTCTGCTGACCCCGACTGCGCCGTCGGCGGCCTTCGGGCTAGGCGAGAATGCCGATGACCCGGTGGCAATGTACCTCAACGACATCTTCACGGTGACCGTGAACCTGGCGGGTCTGCCAGGGATGAGCGTGCCTGCTGGGTTGGATAAGACTGGCCTCCCACTGGGATTGCAACTGATCGGGCGGGCCTTGGACGAGGGTACGCTGTTCTCGCTGGGCGGAGCGCTCGAGAAGGCGGCTGATTTCCGGGCTAAGGCTGAGCGTTGGTGGTAGCAACTCCCTCCCCTTCATGGGGAGGGTGGCTGACGCGAAGCGTCAGACGGGTGGGGAATTCTGGTGAAGGTGTGCGGCGGCAGCAAAGTGCCCCACCCTGGCCGCTAAAGCGGCCTGTCCCTCCCCATAAAGGGGAGGGAGGTCTTGGCTATTTACTTCGGCAGTTTGTCTAGGTCGGCCTGAACGGCTGCGACTTGTTCGTCAGTCAGTGCGCCTTGGCTGAGCGGCTGCAAGGCCTTCAAGGTCATGGCTTTGAATTGGTCGAACGCTGGGTGGGCGGTCAGGCCAGGGACGTCCTTGTCTAGGATCGCCTTGGTGGCTTCATTGGCCGCCAGGTCGGCAATTGGGGTGGCATCCACCGACAGAGCGTCGGAGGCCAGGGCTGAACCGGCGGCAAACATGAGCGACAAACCGGCAAGGCCGGCAACGAGAGAAAGCTTCATCTGGGAGTTCCTTACCTAAGGAGATTTTCGCGGGGCGCAGAAAGCGCGATTTTCGCCGCGCGCGCAAGGGTCTTCCTCCGCGACGCGACCACGACTAGATAGGCACCATGTCTGATACATCCAAGTTGATCGAGGGCCGCACCGGCTCATGGGAAATCGTTCTAGGGCTCGAGGTCCATGCTCAAGTTGCCTCGAACGCTAAACTGTTCTCCGGTGCCGCAGTGGGTTTTGGCGCAGGGCCGAACCAGCAGGTCAGTCTGGTAGACGCCGCGATGCCTGGTATGTTGCCGGTGATCAACCGACGGTGTGTTGAGCAGGCCGTGCGCACGGGCCTCGGCCTAAGGGCCAAGATCAACCTGCGCAGCCTGTTTGACCGCAAGAACTATTTTTATCCCGACCTGCCGCAGGGCTACCAGATAAGCCAGTTCAAGGAC
>JANLPX010000272.1:0-1574 GCA_031367485.1 Alphaproteobacteria bacterium
ATCGCGGATTGCGGCCGGTAGGGGAGAGGTCGGACCCTTGAACAGCCCGCTGGTCTTGGGGATGGGTGGAGGATGGATCATTACCAATCTGCTGATTGCGATCCTCGGGTTCTCACCGGGCAGTGGCGGCGCGCAAGTCGCGTGGCAGGTCCACTTGGTTGGGTTTGCCCTAGGGTTGTTCTTGATCGGCCCGCTCGGCCGGATAGCCGGGCGCGTGCGAGCCGATTGATTTATCCCGACTTATGGGCGAGGCTGACCCTGCGATAAGGAAGGATGCTCTAATGCTAGTGTCTCAAATCCTACGGACTAAGGGTGACTTGGTCTTTACCGCGACGCCCGCCGACACAGTCGGGGCTATTTGCGCGCTACTCTATAGTCGGCGTGTAGGGGCCATGGTGGTTATGGACGGGGATCGTCTGGCCGGCATTGTATCTGAGCGCGATATAATACGCGCCCTGGCAGAGGCTGGCGGCGGAGCGCTGAACCAACCGATCTCGAGCTATATGACAAAGGATGTGTTGGTTGCGGCACCCCATGAGACCATCGACGCCATGTTGTCGCAGATGACCGATCGACGAATTCGCCATTTGCCCGTCTGCGAGCGGGGTCGGCTGATTGGAATCGTCTCGATTGGCGACCTGGTGAAGTACAAGATTTCGGAGGTCGAGGCCGAGGCCGATGGGCTTAAGGCCTATATCGCTGCCGGTTAACGACGACTCGCGGCCGCATAACCAACTCAACGAACCAGGCCGATACCTGTTGAGAGGGGCGCGTCACCCGACATTTGGGCGGAAAAGCTTCGGGCTGAAAAAAACCTGCCAAATGCTGATCGCGCATTCCCCAACAGATTCAGTACCCGATGGCCAGACACCGCATAAAGCTCCGTGTAAATCCGATCCCGGTGGCTTTCAGGGTTGCATCCCAAACCCCCCGCTCATATAAGCCCCCCTCGCTTCGGGGCCACCCCGGAGGGGACGGTCTGGACCGAAAAGTCCTTGATTTTCCTGCCGGCGAAGATATGGTGCCGGACTTCAATCGAATCGCTGGACTGATGAGGAAAGCTCCTCGACGGGCCGCGAGCGTTTTTTGCGCTAAATTCCAGAGTTTCTGGGCTTTGTCGCAAAACACCGAAACGATTGATTGACAGACAAGAGGTCGGCCACTAGACAGCCGCCTCCGCCGACCACCGGCGCAAAACAGTGGGGCTGGCGAAAGTCAGTTTCGGTCTTTGACATCGTTGAATTGGAAAGAGAAACGCAGGCGACGGCGCTCTAGCGATGGTCCTAACCAGACCATTTCGACAGTGACGTATCTGCGGTCTCTTGAAGACAATACCATGAATAGCTGTTTGGAGCTTCGGCCCCGAGCAGTAATGTTATGGGAACTCGTCAAGAAATTTGTAGACCAGAGTAAGATGGTTTCTTCGGAAACCACCAAGCAATGGAGTCAATGTCAACTCAACCTGAGAGTTTGATCCTGGCTCAGAGCGAACGCTGGCGGCAGGCCTAATACATGCAAGTCGAGCGGCCCTTCGGGGTAGCGGCGGACGGGTGAGTAACGCGTGGGAACGTGCC
>JANLPX010000289.1:0-15870 GCA_031367485.1 Alphaproteobacteria bacterium
CCGGGCGCGCTTGGCACCCACTATCGCCGCGACCTCGGCGGCCAAGCCGTCTTTGGCCCGGACCTCGCCTATGTGGATACGCTAGACTACAGCGTTGATCCTCAGCGTGCGGAGGGTTTCTACAGCTATATCCGTAAGTTCTGGCCAAATCTTCAGGATGATAGTCTGAACCCAGACTATGCCGGTATCCGCCCCAAACTCCACGGCCCCGGCGAACCCCAACCCGACTTCCGCCTCGACGGACCCGCCGCCCACGGCCTGAACGGCTTGGTCACCCTGTTCGGCATCGAGAGCCCCGGCCTGACCAGCTCACTGGCGATTGGCGAGGAGGTCGCGGAGCGGTTGGGGTTGTAGGCGCCGGTGTGCCCACCCCATTACCGTCATCCTAGGCCTCCGTGCCTAGGATCCCTAATCCAGTAGATATTGATTAGCAGGACGGATCTCCATGTCTCTCAGCAGTGCCGGCGAGAGAGGCCCTAGGCACGAGGCCTAGGGTGACGGTGCCACGTCAGAGCGACCCTCCTGGCGAGAATCTGAACGAGATTCCTTCACTTTCGGCTTGATGTATGTTCTTGTTTCGTTCGTGCGCAAGATCATCGATGACATCAAGGCCCTGCAGGCCAAGGCGCTGGAACGGCGCGCGCGGCAGTTGGCGCGCCTGGAGCGGATGGAAGAGATCGGCATGGAAGTCGCCGAGATGCTGGGTCAGAAGGCCCGCTCTGGAGAGATGGAGCCAGAAGCCTGTGCTGAGGCTCTAAGCAAGGTCACCCGCTTCACGCGACTGACCATGTCGCTCGCCAATAAGATTGCCGATGAGCAGGAGAAGGATCTCCAGGCTAGACTCTTACAGAAGGTCAAGGCTGACAATAGGTTCAGTATAGGTTGGGAGCTGCATCATCTGGTGCGCTCGGCTGCGGTGCGGGCCGCCAAGGCCGCCGCTGAGAAGGGCAACCGTGATCTGGTCTCCATGACCGAGAGCCTTCAGCGTGAGGTCGACAGGGAACGTCTCTGGTCTGCCCATGAGGTTCAGATCACTGAAGCCACCAGCCGGGTGGTCGAGCGAGTCTGCCGCAGAGCCAAGATCCCCCTAGACTGGCACCTCTTCACCCAGGACGACTGGTTCGTTGATGAGCAGCTAGACGATAAGGAAGACTCCCTACTCCTAGATGGCATTCCCCTTCCGGTGAGCTGGCACGCCTACGGCGATGCGCACCACAAGGTGACCGAGCCCAACACCGAGCCGGTGATGGCCTAATTCCTTCCCGTCACGAAGTGGGGGAAGTGGCCCGACAGCCTCTTGGCTGGAGGGTCGATGGGGGTGAGAATCTGCAGGACTATGATGGGGTTGCAGCTACACACCCCCATCGTCACGCGCCGCCTTCGGCGTCTTGTGACACTTCCCCCACTTCGTGAGGGAAGCTAAAGGTCCGTGTTCGTCCGTGTTGTCCGTGGTTCAATCCTTCTACCTACGACCTCACCGCTTCGCCGCCACCCGAACCGCCTCCGCCATCGCATCGTGCGCCGCGTTCAGCGCGTCCGTATCCGCCGCAGGCCAAGCCGAGTTGGTCACGATGATCAGCTTGTCCTTGGGAAAGGTCGTGATCGACTGGCCAAAGATGCCCAGGGCCTCGTAGCCCTCGCCACCCGGTTTGATCCACCAGAAATAGCCGTAGCCGCCATACTCCGGGTGATCCACGCTCAGCGGCAGTTGCTGGCGTGTGGCGTCCTTCGTCCAGCTCACTGGCACCACCTGTTTCCCCCCAGCCATACCGCCGCCCAGAATGAAAATGCCGATCCGGCCGTAGTCGCGCAGCGTGATCGAGAGACAGCAACCGCCACGCTCGTGGCCTGCCACATCCTCCACCCAGATGGCGTCCTGCTCCATGCGGTAGGGTGCCCAGAGCTTTTCAGAGAGGTATTGCGACAGTGGTTTGCCCACCGCGTTGGAGACCAAGATCCCCACAAGGTCCGTCTCGCCCGTGGAATAGTGGAACCGCGTGCCCGGTGTCACCTCGCGCGGCAGCTTGCGCATGTAGCTGACCACTGGATTGACCCCTGGTTCGAGGATCGACAAGCCCACCTTGGCCACGTCGGAGTTCATGTCGGTATAGTCTTCGTTCCACTTCACGCCCGACGACATGGTGATCAGTTGGCGGACGGTCACGCCCTCATAGCCAGCACCTTTGAGCTCGGGGATATAGCTGGTGACCTGATCATCCAGGCTTTTGATGTAGCCGTCCTGGATGGCCGCACCCACGAGGGTCGAGGTCACCGACTTGGCCACCGAGAACGATGTCCAACGGTCGGAGGGTTTGCGGTTCAAGCCATAGCGCTCCAGCCGCACCTTGCCATTCTGGATGACCAGTAGACCCGAGACCCGATAGGCGGTCATGTACTCATCCAGGCTCATCGTCTTGCCTGCGATGGTCACGCTCGTGGCGGGCAGGGCCTTGCCGGTGGGTAGCGGGTAAACCTTGGTTCCGCGCTTGACCACCTTGTGGGCGGTCAGCGTCTCCATGGCTTTGTAGCCCTCCTCCTGTTGCTGCGGTGACCACATCAGAATGCTGGCCCCCATGGGCGGCGGCTTGGTCTCAGCCGCCAGGGCGGAGGTCGCGATGGCGGCGCAAGCCAGGGCAGTCAGGAAAGGACGCATGGAAAGCTCCAGTCTCAAAGTCGGGGCAGGATATGACGCAAGGCTTGGTCGGGCGAGGCCTGTTCCAAATGGATCAACGACCATACCGCGAAGAATAGCAGCGGCCAGCTGTGACCTTCCGCAAAGGCTTGAGCGACGCGCGTCGGACTACGGACCTTCGCTACGGCCTGTACCTTGGCCACCGATGCCACCAGTTCGGCTTTGCGTGGTGCAATCCAGGCTTCCACCGGCACTGTGAACCCCTGCTTGCGCGCCCAGGGGTCGGCTGCCGGGCAAACCCGCTCTAACCACTTGCGCACCAGCCATTTGCCGTATCGTCCGCGCACCTTGAATCGGTCGGGTAGGGAGAAGGCGAAATTTGCCACCTCACGATCGAGGAATGGCGTACGGCCCTCTAGGCCGTGCGCCATCAGACAGCGGTCCAGCTTGAGCAGCAGATCATTGGGTAGCCAGGTCGCCACATCGCTCCACTGGGCCTCTTGTAGGCGCGACAAATCCGATGGCACGCTGGCCTGATCGCGCCAACGCTGAAGGACGAAGCGATCCTCGGGACGGGGTTCGGCAGGCCTGCCTCCCAGCCAGGCGGGTCTCATGCCGCGTCGATACCGGCCATAACCGCCGAACAGCTCATCTCCACCCTCGCCGGTCAGCACGACAGTGAGGGTGCCCTTGGCGGCCTGCGCCAGCTTGTAGGTGGGCAACGATGCATAATCAGCGGTCGGATCATCCATCGCCCAGGCCACCTTCGGCAGGATGGTCCAGAAGTCTTCCTCTCCGAAGCTGGTTTCCCGCCAATCGAGATTGAGCGCAGTTGCGACACGCTCCGCCTGGGCGCGCTCGTCCTTGGCTCCCGGTGCCTCAAACCCGCAGGTGAAGGCGGTAACCGGGCGATCGTTCAGCCGCGACATCAGGGTCGCAATGGCTGCCGAGTCGATGCCGCCAGAGAGGAACAGACCATAGGGCACGTCAGACCGTTGATGGACGCGGACAGAGTCTTCCAAGACGGCATCCAGTTGCTCAATGAGCGCGGCCTCGTCCGGAACCTGTCGAGGCGGGCCAAAGGGCAAGGCGTAGTTGGTGAGGGAGTTGCGCAGTGTTCCGTCCACGACCTCACAGATTTGACCCGGCCTTAGCCGGGTCACCCCCGGGAAGATCGTTTGGCTTCCTAAGGTGTAGTTGAGGTTCAACAATTCCTCGACGGCATCGTCTTGGGGCTCGCGCGCCACCAGGCCTGCCTCAAGAAACGCCCGAGGCTCAGAGGCAAACATTACCGCGCCCGCCCGCTCCAACGCATAGAGCGGCTTGATTCCGAATGGGTCACGCACCAGCCAAGTTCGACCATCATTTCCGACCAGACAAAAGGCATACATGCCTCGCAAGCGTTTGAATGCTGCCGGCCCTTCCAGGGCATAGAGGTACAACAAGGGTTCGAAGTCTGAACCTGTTGAGAGCTTGTCCTTGAGATCGAACTCCTCGGTCAATTCGAGAAAGTTATAGATCTCACCATTGCCGATGATCGTACTGCCCGCGGCGTGGAGGGGCTGCCAGCCGCCCTCCAGGTCGATGATCGATAGGCGCGCATGGGCCAGCGAGCCGCCAGGGATGGCCTCGACCCGGATGCCGTCCGGCCCGCGATGGGCCAAGCTGTCGATCAGGGTTTGGGCTGATCCAGGCCCATGCAGTATTCCAGCGATCCCGCACATCAGATCGCGCCATAGTCGGCGAACAACTGACGCCACTGCGCCACCACGGCAGGCTTCGAGAACTCTCCGGCCACCCGAAGTCGCCCGGCATCCGCCAGCCGTGCCCGCAAGGTGGGTTCACCCAGCAAGCGTTGAATACCTGCGGCGAGCGCCGTTGGGTCATCCACCGGCACAAGCATTCCATCCTGACCCTCCCGAATCAGGGCCGCGGGTCCCTGGCTCGCAGCCGCGATGACAGGCAAGCCATGCGCCCAAGCTTGAATAACCACATTCCCCAGCGGTTCAAACCGAGATGGGAACACGCAAAGGTCGGCGGTGCGATAGAGCGCCGACGGGTCGGTCCGCCAACCTAAGAATCGAACCCGGTCTTCGACTCCCAGGCCCTGCGCCATAGCCCGCAGCTTGCCCTCCATCGGACCAACCCCGGCAATCCAGAGATAGGCTGTCGGCAGGTTCGTCATGGCTTCAAGGCTAACATCGTGAGCCTTGGCTTCGTGCAGCCGACCCATAGACAATAGCAATGGCGCATCGTCCGGGGTCGTGAGGCTGGCACGGTCAATCGGCTCTACATTCTCTGGAGCGGCAGCAAAGTTGGGGATGTACCGCACCTTACCAGCCGGCCAGCCTTGACGCACAATCCAGTCGGCGATGTCCTCGGTATTGGCGACCAGCTCGTCAAAGCCGCGATAATATTTCAGATTGTAGTAGCCGCCCAGCCTGCCGATCCGCGCCCAGGGCCCCTTGGGCGTATGTCGAGCCGCCCGGTTCATCCAGGCCAGGGCCAGCTTCACGCGGCGCTTCTTGGCGTATGCCGAGACACGTGGTTTCGTCAGAATATCCAGAGGTCCGCCGAACCCGAAGGTCTGAACGGGGATACTGGACCCTGCCAAGGCGACCAGGCGGTTAGCATTGGCCCGCATGGCGACCGATTGCGAAATCCCGTCAGTCGCAAGTGCGCGAGCCAGGTCGAGGAAGTAGGTTTCCGCACCGCCTTCGCCCGCCGTTCCAAGAAGATGCAGCATGCTCATGTCAGGCTTTAACCTAGCTTGTGAATTGACTGCACCCAAGCGGCTTGAAGCAATGAAAGCCAGACCCTATAACCCGCCCCTCGCCGATAGGCCCGGCGGCTGGGTAGCTCAGATGGTTAGAGCGGTGGATTCATAACCCACAGGTCGGCGGTTCGATCCCGCCCCCAGCTACCACTTTGTCGTTGGCGACAGACTAGGCTTTAGGCGGACGCCCCGCCGCCTGATAGATCGCGTCAATCACCTTCATATTTGCAATGGCGTCAGCGCCGCCCGTTCTTGGGGCGATGCCGTCGCGCACCACGGCCACGACATGGTCAAGCTGGGCCTCATAGGTGGTCGGGCCGTCTGTGGGATGCTCATTCGTTTGGCCGTCGATCACCGTCGTGAATCGACACCCCATCTGCGGGGCCAGGAAATTCACGATCTCTAGACGACCCCTTGAGCCCCCGATGGTCAGGCGGGCGGCCGGCGTCTCAGGGCTCATTGAACAAGCAATTTCGGCGCGCGCCCCACCTGGAAATACCAGAGACGCATTCATAGTCACATCGACCCGACCTTCGAACAGGCAACGCGCTTCGCGGACCTGTGGCTCTTCGCCAATCAGGCTGCGCAGGGCGTGAATGGGATAACAGCCTAGGTCCATCAACCCGCCACCGCCGAGTTCAGCGTGCCACCGAAGCTCATCGGGGGTTCTGGCGATCGGCACTTCGAAGACAGCATGGGCGCGGTGGATATCCCCAAGCACCCCTGAGGCGATGAGTGCGACTGCGCGGTCCATCACATTGTGAAACCGGTAGTGGAAGGCTTCAATCAGCGGGAGTTTCGCCGCCTGGGCCGCTTCCACCATAATGGTGGCCTCACCAGCGTCCATGGCAAAGGGTTTTTCGCACAGAACGGCCTTGCCTGCGGCCAGGGCGGCTAGCGTCCATTCCAAATGGCCTGAGGGCGGCAGGCCATTGTAAACAAGGTCGACGTCGTCGCGGGCGACCAGATCGCCGTAGTCCGCCGCGACATGCGCTATGTTGTGAGCCTGGGCAAACTCAGCTGCGCGGTGCGGGTCTCGCGCCGCGACTGCGACGATCTGAACGTCGTCGCGATTGAGCGCCGGCGTAATCACCGCCGTAGGTGCGATTTTCGACGCACCTAGAAGTCCGATCCTCAGCATTTTGGAGCCTCGTTGATTCGTCGATACATGAACTGCTGCTGGTCGCCGTAGTTTCCGTGACAAAAGAAGATGGGTTGGGCCATCTAGGTGATCAGAGCCGCGCCCCATTCGTTCCATCCCGCAAAACGGGGCGTCTTGGGAAGATACATGGTTTCCAGCCAGTCCAGCTTAAAACCGGCCTCCGTGATCGCCGCAGATACCGGGCGGGTCGGATGGCAACCACCGGCCAGCCGTTTCCAGATCGGTTCGATCCGACGTTGCCACTTGGCGACATCAGCGTCTGGGGCGCCACCATGTTCGCAGAACAACAGCCGACCACCGGGCTTGAGCACCCGTCGCGCCTCAGCCAAGGCCGCCGTGGGATTGTGAACGGAGCAGAGGGTGAAGGTGCAGACCACGGTGTCGAAGCTCGCGCCATCAAAGGGCAGGTCCTCTGCCGTGCCTTCTTCCACGCGGACACTTAGACCCTGCGGCCGAGGTGCCGCCATAGCCAGGGTGCGGAGCTCTGCGGCCGGATCGACGCCGATTACCTCACTAACGAGATGGGGATCATAAAAGCTGAGATTGAGGCCCATGCCGATGCCAAGCTCCAGTACGCGACCCGTGGCCTTGGGCACCACCTTGGCCCTTTGTCGCATGATGGGCGAGGACGCGCAGGCGCAGGCTAGAAACCGTGGAAGAACATAGCGGTCGTAGAGATTGACCATAGCGGCCCCCCAAACACGGGTGCCACCATCGCCTAATATGGAACCTTCGCCTAGAGAGCAGACTAGGCGGCTTGAGCAGTATCTTCGCTGCTGAGATTTTCCTGTAACGCCCGCAACAGATTTTCCGGCTTCATCGGCTTTTCGACCACGCCGTTCATACCGGCCGCAATGTAGCTGGCGGCATCGTCGGGGTCTGCATTGGCGGTCAGCGCGATGATCGGAACCTTGCCGACCTTGCCGCCGAGCTGGCGAATCGCTCGGGTTGCCGTGACGCCGTCCATCTGCGGCATCTTGATATCCATCAGGATCAGATCAAACCGGCCACTTCGTGCCGCTTCGACAGCTTCCAGACCATCGCAAACCGACTCAGTGGTGCAGTCGAACATTTCGCATAGGGTCTCGGCGACCATCCGGTTGGTGGCATTGTCGTCGACCACCAGAATATGGGCTGCCTGACCTGAGGTCTCGGGTTCGGCGACCTTTTCAACAACGTTGGGAGCCGAGAAGGCAAAGACCAGGGTCTCGCCACCACCTCTGTTGATCTCGGTGCGGACCTCGCCGCCCATGGTCACGAGAAGCTGGCTGCCCAAGGCGATGCCGAGCGCCGTCTCCAGGCCAAACAGAGCCTCGATCTCTCGAATATCCAGGGCCTTGTCGCCAAGGTCGCGCTCACCGCCGCCGCGGACGCGACCTTCCAGGCGGACGGTCGAGCCGTCAATCCGGGCTTTCAATGTCGCCTCGACGGCCCCCCTTCGCACACCGGCCATGGCCTGGGCGATGAAGCCATCAAAGGCTTGCAGGGTGCGACCGGCGTCGATCAGGGCCGATGTCTGTGGGTCTCCGTTATAGGCTACTAGCAGTGTCACGCCGGCTGCTGCTGCGCGGTCGCGCCAGCGGATTTCCAGGTCATCGATCAGGGACTGCAAGGATACAGGAGCCGGATTGAACGATAGACCCCCGTCAGAACTCGCAGCGCGCAAATCCATGGTGGTGGTGACAATTTGTCTCACGCTGGTCGCGGCCTCCGTCAGACCGACAACGCAAGTCTGAGCGTCCGCATTGAGAGGTTGACGCGAGAGTCGTTCCACCAGCGCGAGAACGCCCTCCATCTGGAGGTGTATTTCGCTAGTAACGCGTTCGAAAAAGAACTCTGAGTGAGACATAGAACAACTGGGCCCAACCACTGGGGGACCAACTTGCACACCAGCGATTGCAGAGACGTTAAACTTGACAATGGAAATAAAGAAAGGCGCCCAGGGCGGGCACCTTTCAAGTCATTCGTCATGGGGCCTTCTAGATGAGGTTTCCCATCAGATCATTGAATAGATTAGAATTTATACTGAACCTCAATGCCGTAGAGCCGAGGTGGCGTAACCGAATAGGTCTTGGCCGTGCCCTGGATCACGTTGGTACCTGTACCTGCAGCATCATTGATCGTACCGGCTACGCGGTTGCCATAGGCACCAGCGTCGTAGCCGACCGTATCAGCCAAGTTTTTGCCATAGGCGATGATCTTGTAGCGGCCTTCAGCACCATTCCAAGTCAGACGCATATCTATCTGGTCCCAAGATGGTGATTCGTTGTAGCTGCGGGTGAACAAGGATCCGTACTGTTTGTCGCGCCAGATATAGCTCAGCGATGCCGCCAGGGAGCCCTTATCAAACTCCCACGTATAGTTGACGTTGAACGCGACTTTGTTTTTTGCGGCATTGGGTAAGCTGTTGCCGGAAAGGTTTTGGTTTCGTTCAAAGCCACCATTAGGCCCAGTGGTGAAGGCATCGACGGTACAATCTCCCTTGACCGTTCCTGTTCTGCACTCAGCAAAGGTATGTATGGGTTTCGCGCCGGGTGCCAAGGCTGCAGGGTCAGCAATATCAACAGCTTGGCCCCCCTTCAACTCGGTATCAAGGTAGGAATAGTTGAACAAGAACTGGAGATGATCGATCGGCTGCCAGGTGGTTTCCAGTTCGAAGCCCTGGGAGACGGCGTCGGGCACGTTATAGAAGTTGGTTGAACCTTGGCTCAGGCCACCGGACGCCGAAACCTGACGGATTGGGATCTGCAGGTTCTTATAGCCATAGTGGAACAACGCCATATTGGTCTGCAGGGTCGGTCCAAAATTCCGCTTCAGGCCAATTTCGAACGAGTCGACCGTTTCCTTATCGGTAAACGGGCTGAAGCTCAGCACGGTGAAGATGCCGATATTCAGACCACCTGATTTATAGCCCCGGCTATACTTTGCGTAGAGCAGGGTGTCTTCATCTGGAGTCCACTCAAGCCCAGCGGTTCCGGTGACGGCTTCCCAGCTGGCGTCATAGCTTCGTCTCGCTAAGCCGGTGGCCGGATCATACGTGGTCTTGGACGTGACGCCTCGTGGTAGAGGGTCCGAGGCCGAGCCAGAAGGGGCTGAAACGACGCTGCCCAACTGGGTCAGGTCAACAGCCGGCAGGCCGCCAGGGATGAACCCACTGAACTCAGGTGCCGTGAAGCAGGCGGGCACCCCGAAGCAAAGAATACGGACGGATTCAGTTCCTGCCTTGTTGTCATGGGAATAGCGCAGACCAAGAGAGGTTTTCAGGGTTTCGGTGAATTTCCAGTCGATCTGACCAAAGAAGGCATAGGAGATCGCATCGATATTCGGTCGATTGTCAAATCGACGGAACCCTGACTCTTTGGCGCAAACCCCGGCCGTTTGGGCGCAGAAGAACCCTTCCGCACCATTAGGCGCATTCCACTGAGGCTGAGTTGGATTGGTCGTATAGACCGGCTGTTTGTAGTTTTGCTTGAAATAGTAGGCACCCGCCACCCACTGGAGAGGACTGTCACCGGTGGAGATCAAGTTGATCTCATGGCTCCAGAACTTGTTATCTTCCTGGTAGTTGAAGCTTTCGCGGGGGTTGATAACCAAACCGCCAGGTAGGGTGTATGACGCAATAGGCGCGGCTTGGGTGTTGGCCAATTGGTCTGGCCCGGTCGGTCCGGTCAGGATGTAGTGATAGTGAACGCCGCCGGTCACGTATTTCACATCGAAGTTGTCGAGGTGCCAGACAAGGTTTGCGGCCACAGTCGTGTAGACTGGCAAGGTCACCTGATAGGGGACGGCGCGGGCAATCTTCCACGGTGTCTTGATCGCCGGA
This sequence comes from Alphaproteobacteria bacterium, assembly GCA_031367485.1. GTDB lineage: Bacteria > Pseudomonadota > Alphaproteobacteria > Caulobacterales > Caulobacteraceae > Phenylobacterium. The sequence goes on from JANLPX010000289.1 coordinate 10,394, forward strand.
TTTACGCACCCGGCCGGTGAAAGATTGACGACCGCCGTGGTATTAGAGTTGCAACCATATCCGGGATTGAGCTCAGTAGCTCCAACGCCATACTCGTAGGTCGGATAGGGCGAGGGGGTCCAACCACCAGAAGCCGAACCGGGACCGCCAGCACCATTGCGCCATTGGCCGCCGGCGACCTTGATCCAGCCCTCGACGTTGTCGCCGAACTTGGCCTGGAGTTGGGCCTCTTCGTACCACTGATCGATCACGTTGCCTTCGTCAGGAAGGCCAGGGACGATGTTATCGCTGTAGCCCTGGGTCTGCTTTTCCCAGTTCCCGGCGACCCGGAAGCCGACCATGTCGTTAAGCGGGCCCGAATAGGAAGCTTCGACATTGGTGTGGTTGTAACTGCCATAGCTGACCCGCACTTCGCCCTCTGGCGTGCTGGTCGGCTTCTTGGAGATTTCGTTAAGCGCGCCGCCAATGGCGTTACGACCGTATAGCGTGCCCTGCGGGCCCCGCAGAACCTCGACCCGGTCGAGAAACAGCGTCGAACGCCCCGCCTGAACCGCGAAGGTCTCATAAACCCCGTCATTGTAGTTGGCGACCGAGGCATCAGCCGAGAGCACGTTGGTCAGACGACCCACGCCGCGCAGGGAAACCCGGTCTGTCGAGCTGTTATACTGCAAGCCCGGGGTGAAATTCGTCATGTCCTGGATCGAGTCGACCCCGATCAGCTCACGCTTGGCTGCGGTGAAGGCCGAAACGGCAACCGCAACATCTTGCAAGCTTTGCTCGCGCTTCTCAGCGGTAATCACCAACTCCTCAATTACGTTTCCGGCTGAGGATTGTTGGGCAAGGGCTAGATGGGGTATCGCCATGATTGCAAGGGCTGAGACCCCCATCAACCAGCGGCTCCGCAAGAGCAGAGTGTTAGTCATTTGTCGCCTCCCATGACGTTCAAGCTCTATGAAATGGCTCGATACGTCTGCATCCGCCGCACGATATTTAGTCTGTCAACCAGCGGCTTTGGCTTACAGCAAACGCGACACTGGACCGTGGCGGGTCGATGTCAATTGGATAACTGCGCAATGGCAGGCAAATTATCGGCAGCGCTTGCGGCGAGTTATTCTCTTAACGCAACGTCTTCCCGGTAAGGGCCTTCCGGTTTTGCTCCCCAATGGGCATAGATGGGCCATGAACACCCCAACTCGTGCTTTAGTGTTGTTTTCCGGCGGACAGGATTCCTGTGTTTGCCTGGCATGGGCACTTACTCAATACGAGTATGTTGAGACGGTTGGTTTTGACTATGGCCAGCGGCATTCCGTGGAGCTGACCCAGCGAGAGGTCGTGCGCGAGCACATCACCGAGCGATTCCCGACATGGGGTGGCCGTCTTGGGCCTGACCAGATGCTGGATATGCGTGGTTTCGGCGCGATTGGTGAAACAGCGATGACCCAGGACCAAGCGTTCCTGGTCACCGAGAAGGGATTGCCAAACACCTTCGTGCCGGGTCGCAACCTAATTTTCCTGACCTATGCTGCCGCGCTGGCGGATCGACGGGGTTTGAAGGCGTTAGTCGGAGGGATGTGTGAAACCGATTTCTCGGGCTATCCAGACTGTCGACGTGAGACCCTTGATGCGCTGCAGGTTTCACTCAATCTCGGGATGGCCCAGGACTTTGTGATCGAGACACCATTGATGTGGCTGACAAAGGCGCAGACTTGGGGTCTTGCCGACGAACTTGGCGGCAGGGCGCTGGTCGATCTGATCCTTGAGGATAGCCATACCTGTTATCGCGGCGTCCGCGAGCACCGCCATGTCTGGGGTTATGGCTGTGGAGACTGCCCAGCTTGCGAGCTTCGCGCTCGAGGCTGGCTGGAGTGGGTGGCCGCAGTTCAACCGGTCCTTTCAACGTGAGTTACGCCGTCAAAGAGATCTTCCTGACTCTGCAGGGTGAAGGCGGACAGGCAGGGCGACCAGCCGTCTTCTGCCGTTTCTCTGGCTGCAACCTCTGGTCTGGGCGCGAGGAAGACCGCGCCACTGCCGTCTGCAACTTTTGTGACACAGATTTTGTCGGCATGGATGGGCCGGGCGGCGGTCGGTTTTCAACGGCGGATCATCTTGCAACTGCTATCGCATCGAAGTGGCAAGGCGGACCTAGCGACCGATTAGTGGTCTGCACCGGCGGCGAACCTTTGTTACAGCTGGACGATAAGATCGTGGCAGCGCTGCATGCCCGAGGTTTTTCGATTGCCCTCGAGACGAACGGCACCTTGCCCGTGCCCGACGGTGTTGACTGGATCTGCGTCAGTCCTAAGGCTCAAGCCCCTGTAGTTCAGCAGTCCGGTCATGAACTAAAGCTGGTCTACCCGCAAAAAGGGGTTGATCCCGCGCGGTTTGAGCGCTGGGATTTTGAGCGATTTTTGCTACAACCGATGGATGGTCCTGATCGTGTTGCGAACACTCAAGCTGCGATCGCCTATTGCCTTGCCCACCCCCGATGGCGTTTAAGCGTCCAAACCCATAAATATCTCGGCATTCCCTAAGCGCCGACCTGCGCGGAAGCCCCTGTTTTCCTCATGAACGACGCTATTTTCGAAATCACTAAGTCCGCGACCTTTGACGCGGCGCACTACTTTGCGGAGGGTCCGGCGCATCGGCCTTATGCCAACCTGCACGGCCACTCTTTCTTGGTCCAAGCCACTGTGCGAGGCCCGGCTCAGGAACCGGTGGGATGGGTCGCCGATTTTGCCGACTTGGATGCCGCCTTGCGCGCAGTCGCTTCTGAGTTGGACCACGGGCTCTTGAACGAGAAGCCGGGACTTGAGCGGCCTACGCTTGAGCACCTCTGCCTCTATTTTGTGGCGCGCCTTAAATCCGGGTTTCCAGGTTTGAGCCAGATGGTCGTTTCTCGCCCATCAATTGGTGAGAGTTGCGCCCTCAAGCTCGATTAATCCGATCTAGTCGTTCTGCGTCTTTGGCTGGGATCCATCAGTTTCCCGCCGATACTCGCCCCGATAGGCCGGGTCTTGCCGCCGACGTCGATCAGGCCCGAAGTAGTCATCCGACCGGAAGAATGGCTTGGGATGGTCGATCACAACCTGCAGCCGTCCTATGATGTTCTTTACGGTTATCGGCTTAGCGACGAACTCATTGACGCCAGCATCCCGCGCCTCTTGAATGCTACGCAACGTAAGGTGCCCCGTCACCATGATCACGGGGATCATAGGGCTAGAACTGTCCGGTGAGTTTCGCAGAAGTTTGACAAAGTCGATGCCGTCCATGGGTTCCATCGCCAGGTCGGTCAAGACAATGTCCGCACCCTGAGCCCGCAGAACTGCCAAGGCCTCTGAGCCGTCCGACGCCTCTGCAAAACGCAGTATCCCGAATGATCGCAAGATCTGCGTCAGCATCAGACGCATGTGGGGATTGTCATCGACCAATAAGACTTTGAGCTGATCTAAGCGCAAGGCTAGGTCCTGACGTTCGTAACGCCCGGCGAATAAGCACCGCCCCCCGTCTGGGCGCGGTGTCTAAGGAACGCATCGGCCAAGACACACGCTGTCATGGCCTCAACCACGGGCACTGCGCGGAGCCCAACACAGGGGTCGTGGCGACCCTTTGTGCGTAGTTCGACTTCCTCACCTGCTTCGTTCAAACTGCGTCTCAGAGACAGAATCGATGAGGTTGGTTTGAAGGCCACTCTGGCGACCACCGGCTGACCAGTCGAGATTCCTCCCAGCACCCCTCCGGCGCTATTGGACAGAAATATCGGGCCTTCATTGCCCATCCGCATCTCGTCGGCATTTTCCTCGCCAGACAACGCCGCCGCTCCAAAGCCTGCTCCAATCTCAACTCCTTTAGAGGCGTTGATCGACATCAGGGCCGCAGCCAATTCAGAATCCAGCTTGCCATAGATGGGTGCGCCCCAGCCGGCTGGGACACCTAGGGCCTCGACTTCAACAATGGCTCCGGTCGATGACCCAGCCTTACGAACTGCCTCAAGATGCTCTTCCCAGATCGGCACCATCTTGGGGTCGGGGCACCAAAAGGGGTTCTCATGGGTCTGATCCCAATCGAACCGTGACCTGTCGATAGCGTGCGGACCGATCTGCACCACTGCGCCGCGAATGGTTACGCCGCCCAAGATCTTTCGGGCTATGGCTCCGGCGGCGACCCGAGCCGCTGTTTCGCGGGCCGAGGCGCGACCGCCGCCGCGATAATCGCGAACGCCGTATTTGGCAAAATAGGCATAGTCGGCATGACCGGGCCGAAATGCCGTGGCGATTTCGGAATAGTCGCGGCTGCGCTGATCAACGTTCTCGATCATCAATGAGATTGGCGTGCCGGTCGTGACCCGCCCGTCGGTGTGTTCGTCTTCGAACACGCCGGACAATATCTTCACGGCGTCGGGCTCTTGCCGCTGGGTGACGAACTTGCCTTGGCCTGGCCGACGCTTGTCGAGCCAGATTTGGATGTCGGCTTCTGTCAGGCCAAGACCGGGAGGACACCCGTCAACCACGCAGCCCAAAGCCGGCCCATGGCTCTCGCCCCACGTGGTGACTCGAAACAGGTGGCCAAAGCTATTGTGCGACATAATGGCCGTCTTAGCTCAGCCGCCGTGTCCTCGAAAGAGCATCAGAGTGCGTTCCTTGGCCAGCTTGGCACTTTCCGGGTCGTAATCGGTGCGTCGGTCGGAGTTAAAGCCGTGTCCCGCCTCGTAGACATGGACTGCGACTTCTGGATGAAGGGCGGCGATCTTTTCGACACCTTCCATCGGAATGCTGTGATCGTGGCGGCCGAAATGCAGGATAGTCGGACACTTGGGTGCTTGGTCGGCCATCTGCGCGATTTGACCGCCGTAATAGCCAGATGCCGCCGCCAAATCATCCGACTGACAGGCCATTGCCCAGCTGACAGAGCCGCCATAGCAATAGCCCGTGATGAACACCGGGCCGGTGGGCTTCAGGGCGTCAATGCAGGTTTGCACATCTTTTAGGGCCTGAGGAAAAGAGTGCAGCTCACGGGCCACCTTCATTGCCTTGGCGATGTCGTCTGGCTCGTAAGTGGCCTGAAAATTGGGCGCGACCCGATCATAGAGGGCCGGTGCCAGCACCTCGTAACCTTCGTCCGCATAGCTGTCACACAGCTCTTTGATGTGGTCGGTAACGCCAAAGATTTCTTGGATCAGAACCAGCCCACCCCGCCGGTCGCCCTTGGGGCCCACGTGATAGACGCCGATCTCGGCACCGTCTGACATCATGGTCGACACCATTGTACCGCGCGTTACCATCGGAGACCCCAGCTGAAACCTAGGCACTCGCCATATAGGCAAATCGCACCAAGAACAGCCCGGCCAGCAGTAAAAGCCGCCAAATACTCCTCTCAGGACGACCCAGAGCGGCTCTAAGTGTCAGAAAGACTTCAGGCGGCCCAATTTGCGGCAACTTGCGCCAAGAGGTTGCGGGCGTTCGAGGGTGCCTGGTCGGTAT
>JANLPX010000290.1:0-2395 GCA_031367485.1 Alphaproteobacteria bacterium
TGACCTTTCACGAAACGATTCCGGGTCATGCTTGGCAGGGAGCTTATCCCAATGAAAGCGGTGGGGTGCCGCTGATCCGAAACCTGCTGTCCGGCTTCAACGCCTATGTTGAGGGCTACGCGCTCTATGCCGAACAGCTTGGCGACGAGATGGGGATGTATGAGAACGACTGGGCGGGGCAGCTGGGCTATCTACAGTTTCAGCGTTTTCGGGCGATCCGGCTGGTGGTGGATACCGGCCTGCACGCCAAGCGGTGGTCGCGCGAGCAAGCCATCAATTGGGCGGTGGCCAATTCTGGCCGTACCCTAGCGGCTATGACCAGCGAGATTGACCGCTACACGTCTAGTCCAGGCCAAGCCTGCGGCTACAAGATCGGCCATAACGAAATCAATCGGCTGCGCGACAAAGCTAAGGTCGCGCTTGGTGCCAAGTTCGACATACGGACCTTCAACGACACATTGGTCAGAACCGGCGCTGTGCCAATGACGGTCTTGGGCTCAGAGGTTGATCGGTTGATTGCGCGAGGCGGTGTCGTCTAGGCCCACTTGCCAAGCTTGGGTTTTCAGAGTGTTATCCTGCTGCCGACCGAGGAGATGTGCGTATGTGTGAGGAAATTTCGTAGCAGCTGAGCTGCCCTGCGCACTGGTCTGTATGGACCAAATCTCACACGTTTTCAGTTGGTTATCTCATGGCATTCTTTGGAAATGACGCGGTCAATCGCGTCAATATTCACACCGGTGTTCAGGCTGTCGCCCAGGCGGGCGGTGGGGTGTTTTTCTTTGTCTTCATGCTCCAGGCGGGATTATCGGTTCCACAGGCGCTGTTAGCTACTGCGGCGATCCAAGCGGGTCGCTTCGCGTTTCGTCCAGCAATCCTGCCCCTGGCCAAGCGGTGGGGTCTTCGGCCGTTGCTGATGGTCGGCACGGTCGCGATGGCGATCCAGTATCAGGTGCTGGCGCAGGTTCACGGGGTCGGCCCGGCTCTGGTGGCGCTTTGCGTGATCGGGGCGCTGGCCGACGTGCTCTATTGGCCGACCTATCACGCCTATTTCGCAGCCCTCGGCGATGCAGATCATCGTGGTCATCAGGTCAGTATCCGGGATGCGATGGTGTCGGTCATCGGGATCGCGGCACCGCTGTTGGGAGCTTGGGCTTTGGTCACTCTGGGGCCGGGTCTGATGTTTGCTGTGGTTGGCTTGGTTCAGGCGCTGTCTGCTTTGCCATTGCTGGGCGCACCCGATGTGCCTGTAAGGGCGGAGGCCCCGGAGGTTTGGCGCACAGCTCGGTTGGCGGTCGCCCTATGTGCTCTGGATGGCTGGTTCGACACTTGGTTTCTGATTGTTTGGCAAATCGCGCTCTTTCTGTCGCTCGGTCAGAGCCTTTCGGCTTTCGGTGGTGCCATGGCACTAGCGGCCTTGGTGGGGGCGGTCGTAGGCCTGCTGCTCGGGCGACATGTGGACGCCGGTCACGGGCGACGGGCCGTGATGATCGTGGCGGGGGTCGCGACCTTGGTGGTCGGGCTGCGGGCCGCCAGCCTTGGCGCACCCTGGTTGGCCGTGATCGCCAATGCGATGGGTCCGATCGTCTATTCGCTTCGCGGTCCGGTTTCCGGCACGCCGATCTATAATTTAAGCCAAGCCTCGGCTTGCCCGATCCGATTCACAATCGCCACAGAGGCCGGTTGGGATCTTGGGTGCGGGGCAGCCTGCCTGACGGGGGCGGCGCTCTATTCACTGGGCGTGCCGCTTTCGCTGAACATCTTGTTGGCTCTACCGGCTCTCGCCGGCGCAAGTTGGCTGCTTCGCCGGTACTATGCCAGGGCGGGCTTGGCTTTAGCGGCCTAGGGCAAAGCGGATCGGGATGCGGACGGTGGCTCCATCGACGGGGTGGCCATCCTGGGTTTGCGGGCTCATTTGGAAGTAGGGGGCCAGCTTTAAGGCGGCCGCTGCAAAGCCCTGATCTTGCGGGATTTCTGTCAAAACCTCGCAGGCTCTGACGGTGCCGGTGGCACTGACTTGGCAAGAGAGCGTCGCGGTGCCTTCTAAGCCGTGACGGACAGCGGCATCGGGATAGTAGCGTGCAAATTCCCGGCCGCCGGGCTTGCGCAGCCAGTTGGGAGCACTGATCACGGCGGGGGCGACTGGTGGTTCCGGTGGCGCGATTGCGGTGAGTTCGATGGGTCCAGTCGGGGGTGTCGTCGCCGGTTGGATGGGGACAATGGTGCTGATAGCAGGGGGTTGGAGGGGGGTGATTAAAGGGGGATGCAGGTTGGGGATGGGCTTGATCGTGCGCGCCGCGGCGACCACCGGTTCGCGTTTGAACATCGTCACGATCACCGGCGGATCTGCGAGGGTGATGGGAGCTGGTGCCGGGGTGAAAACCTGCAATGCCAAGTA
>JANLPX010000297.1:0-1972 GCA_031367485.1 Alphaproteobacteria bacterium
CGTGGGTGGCGAAGTGGAGAGACCCATCGTCACCGCTCAAGAGGCCGCCAGGGCGCTAGATTTGGGCCTAGCGGTGGAGCAAGCGCTGGACGCGGGCTAAGGACGTTGGATTGAGCCCATTCCTAATTGGCGCTAGCTTAATGCCAACCAGCCAAGGACACCGCCATGACTACCGCCTATGACTTCGCATTCAAGACCATCGACGGCACGCCGCTGCCGCTGACCACGTTCAAGGACAAGGTGGTTTTGGTGGTCAACACCGCCTCAGCTTGCGGGTTGACCCCGCAATATGATGGGCTGGAAAAGCTCTATACGGACAATAAGGACAAAGGTTTGGTGGTGCTGGGCGTGCCTTGCAACCAGTTTATGGGGCAAGAGCCTGGCACCGAGGCCGAGATCAAGGATTTCTGCGAAACCCGGTTCAAGATCGACTTCCCGCTGACTGCCAAGGAAGACGTTAAGGGCGACACGGCCCATCCCTTTTACAAGTGGGCGCTGGAGACCCTAGGCGACTCCGCCGATCCGGCGTGGAATTTCCATAAGTTGCTGGTCGGCAAGGACGGCAAGCTGATCCGGGCCTTTGGGCCGCGCACCGAGCCGCTGGCCGACGAGGTGACAGCTGCGATTGCTGCGGCGCTCTGACGGCTATGGCTCACGACGGTCACCATCATCACGATGACGAGGGGCAGGACCCACCGTCCGACATGGCGCTGCGGGTAAGAGCGTTAGAGTCTTTGCTGGTCGAGAAGGGGTTAGTCGATCCGGCCGCTCTGGACGCCATTATCGAGACCTATGAGCACAAGGTCGGACCGCGCAATGGAGCCCGCGTCGTTGCCAAGGCCTGGATCGATCCGGCCTATAAAGCGCGGCTGCTGTCGGACGCCACAGCGGCGATTGCTGAGCTCGACTATGAGGGCCGTCAGGGCGAGCACATGGTGGTGGTGGAGAATACGCCTGCCATCCACAACCTCGTGGTCTGCACGCTCTGCTCCTGCTATCCGTGGCCAGTGCTGGGCTTGCCGCCCACCTGGTACAAATCCTCGCCTTATCGCAGTCGGGCGGTGATTGATCCGCGCGGCGTGATGGCCGAATTCGGCACCAGCTTGTCTGAAGACACCGAAATCCGAGTTTGGGATTCGACGGCTGAGGTTCGTTACATGGTGCTGCCGGAACGACCGGCCGGGACTGAGGGCTTGGACGAAGCGGCCCTGGTCGATCTGGTGACCCGTGACGGCATGATCGGCGTCACTCGCCTATGAACGGCGTCCACGACATGGGCGGCATGCACGGTATGGGGCCCGTCGCGCCCGAAGCCGACGAGCCTGTGTTTCACGCCGATTGGGAGGCCAAGGTCTTGGCGCTCAATCTGGCCTGCAATGCCGGTTGGAATATCGATGCGGGCCGTCACCAAATCGAGCTGTTCCCGCCGGCCGAATATCTGGCGATGACCTACTACGAGAAGTGGTTTCGGCGGACTGGTGAGTTGCTGGTCAAACATGGGGCGATCACGGCGAAGGAGCTAGCGTCCGGGCGGGCCGACCTCGAGGCCGAGAAACTGACGCCGCGTCTGACCGCCGATCTGGTTGAAACCGTGCTGCGTCAGGGCGGACCTGCTACGCGTGACGTAGTGGTTCCGGCCGCCTTCAAGCTAGGTGATCGGGTGCGGGCCAAGAACCTCAATCCAACGGGTCACACCCGCTTGCCCCGCTATGTGAAGGGCCGTGCTGGCATCATTGAGCGCGATCACGGGGTACACGTTTTCCCCGACACCAACGCGCATTTCCACGGCGAGAATCCTCACCATCTCTACTGCGTGGCGTTCACAGCCCAAGAGCTTTGGGGCAAGGCCGCTTCGCCCCGCGACAAGGTCTATGTGGATATGTGGGAGAGTTATCTTGAGCCCGCCTGATCTCAATCCAGCTGAGCTGGCAGCTCTGCCACGCTTGCCTCTGGACGCCGAAGGCCCAGTGTT
>JANLPX010000299.1:0-3147 GCA_031367485.1 Alphaproteobacteria bacterium
AGTGGGTGGCCGGGAACATCGCAAACTTCGGCGGCGACCCCAGCAATGTGACCATCTATGGCGAGAGCGGCGGAGGCTGGAAAGTCAGCCTGTTGATGGCTATGCCCGGCGCGACGGGACTGTTCCACAAGGCGATCATCCAGAGCGGGCCTGGGCTACGCGGTGCTCGCAAGGAAGACTCCGCCAAGACCGCAAAAAGCCTGCTCGACCTCTTGGGGATAAAGGATGCGGGGGGCCTGAACGCCCTGTCGTCGGAGACCATAAGTCGCGCTAGCATCAAGGTTCCTGGCGAGACCATGCGGCTGTACACACCGGTGGTGGACGGTGACGCCCTACCTCGCGACCCCTTCGTGCCCGATGCGCCATCTATCAGCGCCAAAGTCCCGGTGATGATCGGCACCAACAAGGACGAGTCGACCTTGTTCATGATCGGCGACCCCAAGTTCGGTGAGTTGACTGAAGAAGACCTGGCTAAGCGCTCCAAGGCGGTGGCTGGAGACAACGCAGAGGCCTTGGTGGCGGAGTTGCGCAAAGTCTATCCGGACTATTCCCCCACCTATCTAATCAGCGCGGCCCAGACCGCGACCGGCATGTGGTTAGGCTCAATCACCATTGCCGAGCGTAAGGTCGAGCAGGCCGTGGCCCCCGCATATATGTACATGCTGACCTGGGAGACGCCGGTGTCACGCGGGCGGCTGAAATGCCCCCACGCACTGGAAATCCCACTGGTGTTCGACAATGTGGAGCGGGCGCGGAACTTTGTCGGTCGCGGCGACGAGCCCCAAATGGTGGCCGATACCATGTCCAGCGCTTGGCTGGCCTTTGCCAAGACCGGGAACCCCGGCTGGCCCGCCTATGACAAACAGGCCCGCGCCACCATGATGTTCAACGTGGACAGCAAGGTCGTCAGCGACCCCAATCCCGGCGTTCGGGTGGTGTTGCAAGGTTAGAAAATGCCCTCACCCTACCCTCTCCCACAAGTGGGAGAGGGGGGCGTCATGATCAATCGAAGATAATGACCGAGCGGGCGAGTTCGCCCTTCTTCATGTCGGCAAAACCTTCATTGACCTGTTCCAGCTTAATGCGCTGAGAGATCATCTGGTCGAGCTTGAGCTTGCCGGCCATGTACATGTCGACCAAGCGCGGCATGTCGACGGGGAAGCGGTTGGACCCCATCAGCGAGCCTTGCAGCTTCTTTTCGCCGAGGAAGGCTGCGCCTGGCAGGGTGATGGTCTGGCCCACCGGGATCATGCCGATGATGTTGGCAGTGCCGCCGCGCCGAAGCATGGCGAAGGCCTGCTCGGCGGTCTTGGAAAGGCCAATGGCTTCGAAGGCGTGATGCACTCCGCCCTTGGTCATTTCCAGCACTTCTTTGACCGCGTCGGTTTGGGAGGCGTCGATGAAGTCGGTGGCCCCGAACTCGCTGGCCAAATTGCCCTTGGACGAGACCATGTCGATGGCGATGATCCGCCCGGCACCGGCAATGGCCGCGCCATTGATCGCCGCCAAGCCAACGCCGCCACAGCCGATGACCGCCACGGTCTCGCCCGGCCGCACATTGGAGGTGTGGATGGCTGCACCAACCCCGGTCATCACCGAACAGCCGATCAGGGCGGCGCGGTCGAGGGGCATATCCTTACGGATCGAGACGCAGGCGTGCTCATGGATCAGCATGAATTCGGCGAAGGAGGACAGGTTCAGATACTGCATCATCGGGCCAGCGGTGGTGGTCAGACGCGGCTCATCATCCGGACCACGCTTGGTCTCGGGCGACACGCAGAGCGACAGGTGTCCGGTCAGGCAAGATTCGCAGTGACCGCAGAAGGCCGAAAGGCAGGTGATGACGTGGTCGCCCACCTTCACCGTACGAACTTCGACCCCGACCGCCTCAACCACGCCGGCACTCTCGTGCCCTAGCACGGCGGGCAGTGGGTGGGGGTAGGAGCCTTCCATGAAGTGCAGGTCGGAGTGGCAAAGGCCGGCGGCCTTGGTACGGATCAGCACCTCGTGCGGGCCGGGCTTGTTGATCTGGACCTGTTCGATTTGAAGCGGTTTGCCCACTTCGCGCAGCACGGCAGCTTTCATTTCGGCGTTTCCCCGTTTGGTGGCCTTATCGCTAGGCCGACGTTTTGATGGCTCACCTTATCGCCGTTCATCTAGGGCACGCCAAGGGTTTTTCAAGCAAGGGTGCCGACGCGTGACGCTGGAGGCTGCACGCGCCGACATTAATGCCTGGGTCCTAGTTCGGCTTCCAGACATCGGCCTTGGTCTGGCTTGAGACCAGCACGCCGCCACGCCGCATGAGACTGGACGCCGGCACGCTGACCGATCGCCCATGAGCGGTCAGCATAACCATGGTGTCCGCCTCAGTTGCGCCGGGGTTTACGCTTCCGATCTCGCCGAGCGTTGCGCCAACCGCGTCCATCACCGGCGTACCGGGCGTTAGGTCTGCCGTGGACACTTGAATGGAAGATTGAGGGGCGGGCTCGCTGGAGACCTCGGTGGACGCCGCATCCTTCGGCGGCTCAATCGCGGCAATGCCGACAGTGGGTAAGGCAAGGGCACCTGCAACGAGGCAGGCAGCAATAAGCTTGGTCGTCATTCTGGATAATCTCCTACTGACCCCAACCCGCGGATTAGAACGACCTGACGGCGGGCTTGTTCCCTTAGCCGGGTCAAAATTAACCTTGGCTCAGTTGATCTCGCAGCTCTCGCTTCAGAACTTTGCCGGTGGGGCCGATGGGCAAGCTATCGACGATCCGCACCTCATCGGGCGTCCACCACTTGGCGACGCGCTCGGAGACGTGGGCCTTTAGAACCTCGGGATCGGCAGTATGATTGGGCCGTAGCACGACCAACAGCAGAGGACGCTCGTCCCATTTGGGATGTGGCACGCCGATGGCGGCGGCCATAGCCACGGCGGGGTGGGAGGACACCGCGTCCTCTAGATCCAGGGTCGAGATATATTCTCCACCCGACTTAATGACATCTTTGGCCCGGTCGGTCAGGCGCAGATAGCCCTGCGGGTCGATGGTGGCGATGTCGCCAGTGTCGAACCAGCCGTCGTCGCTGAAGGAGGTCGCGCCGTCGCCCTTGAAGTAGCCTGAGGTTACCCAGGGACCGCGTACTTCCAGCGCGCCTGAGCTG
>JANLPX010000304.1:0-9791 GCA_031367485.1 Alphaproteobacteria bacterium
CGCAAGTGTCGCAAGGTCGTTGGCTTCTAGACCTAATGCTGAGGCTGCTGCGGTCCAGTTCGCGCCGATATAGCCACCAAAATACGCAGGGTCATCGGAGTTGATGGTCACTTTCAAGCCAAGATCTAGCATGCGTTTCAACGGATGCGATCGGAGATCATCGACAACGCAGAGTTTCAGGTTAGAGAGCGGACAAACTGTCAAAGTCATGTGTTCGGCGACCAAGCGCGTAACCAGCGCTGTGTCCTCAAGCGCGCGGTTGCCATGGTCGATCCGATCAACCCTGAGAAGGTCGAGAGCCTCCCAGACATAGGCGGGGGGACCTTCCTCGCCGGCATGAGCCACGAGTTTGAGGCCACGCTCGCGCGCCGCCGCAAAGACTCGCTGGAACTTGGCCGGCGGATGCCCAAGCTCTGACGAGTCCAATCCGACCCCGGTCAAGCGGTCGAGGTAGGGCTCCGCCTGCTTCAGAGTTGCGAAGGCCGCGTCTTCGTCCAGGTGTCGCAAGAAGCTAAGGATCAGTTTTGAGGTGATACCCAACTCTGACTTCGCCCGCGCCATGCCAGCCAACAGCCCCTCAACGACCACGCCGAATGGTATACCGCGATCAGTATGGGTCTGAGGATCGAAGAAGATTTCTGCGTGGACCATTCCGTCGGCTGATGACGTTCGAAAATAGGCCAGGGCCAGATCGTGGAAGTCCTCCTCGGTCTGAAGGACTTCCGCGCCTTGATAGTAGATGTTGAGGAAGTCCTGGAGGTCGGAAAAAGCATAGGCAGCGCGCACTGCCTCTACGCTCGCGAAGGGCAGGGTGATGCGGTTACGCTTGGCCAAGGCAAACATTAGCTCGGGCTCAAGGCTGCCTTCGATGTGCAGATGGAGCTCAGCCTTAGGCAGGCGCTGAATGAAGTCTGCCAGTCCGGCCATGATCTTGGCCTCCCTAACCGCCGATGCCCCAGCCAACGGCCTTCGAAAACTCTGCGAAGAAGGCGGGTTCGTAAGCGCGTTCTGGATCCTTTCGAACCCATTCATCCAAGACCTTGGCGTCTTCCCCAACCAGGATGCGCCAGCGCTCGGCCTTTACGCCGTCCAGGATCACTGTCGCGGCCGCCGCGGCGGTCATAGGCGCATCTTCCAGAAAAGCACGGGCACGCTCGGCGGCCATTGCGGCGATCATAGCATCTGTGACTTGGCTCATATCCATTCCGGCTGCTGAGGCCCGCTGGCGGGTCTGGGCGATTTCTTCGGCCGATAACTCGTCAGAATCTGTATCGAGCTGCACCTTTCGTGAATTTGAGGCGATCGATGTCCCGATGTGGCCTGGCATGACCACAGAGCATTGAATGTGAGGTGCGGTTAGCCGAAGGTCCGTCACCAAAGCCTCAGTAAAGCCTTTCACCGCGAACTTGGCCGCCGCATAGGCCGTATGAGACGTATTGGGGCCAATGGTCGCCCAGAAGCCGTTGACGCTCGACGTGTTAATGATGTGCCCCTGGTCGGCGGCCATTAGCATCGGCAGGAAGGTGCGAACCCCGAGATAAACACCGCCCCAGCAGACATTGAAGGTCTTCTCCCACGAGGCGCGGCTGTCAGCGACCATGCTGCCGCCGCCCGCAATCCCGGCGTTGTTAAACAGCAGGTGGATATGGTCGATCTGTTGCTGTTCCTTCAGTTCTTCGCGAAAGGCGATCAGCGCAGCCTCAAGCGAGACGTCTGCAATATGCGTCGTAACCTTTGTGCCTTGCGGGCGGCCGTCTGCCTCGATCAAGCGCACAGTCTCAGCCATGGCTTTGGCCGAGACATCGCACATGGCAACGCTGCAACCCTCGGCGACCAGTTGGCGGGCGAGCTCGCGGCCCATGCCTGTTCCGCCACCGGTTATGACCGCAGTTTTTCCGGCAAAGTCCTTCATGGCGTTAGCTCCCTTGGATTTGAAGTCAGCATCTAGACCGATTTCCCCTAGGGCGCCCAATGTCTGGGTTCACCATTGCGCTTGCACCGGGTCGCTGCCTCAGGGACTGTGCCGCCAGAGGGGAAACTGACCTTGGCTATCAATGCCGTAACGACAACTCACGACACGCGGTTTGGGGCCTATCTATTTGCTCATGTCGCTTGGTTTTTGGCGTTTGGCGTCCAGGGGGTCTTATTCACCTATCTAGTGCGGATTGTTCTGCATGAGAGCGCCGTCCGCTTTGGTTTGGCCCAGATGGCGCTGCAACTTCCGACCACGCTGTTGATCCTGTTCGGCGGAGCTTTGGCTGACCGGATCAATACCCGGCCCTTGGTGACGTTGGCCTGCGCGGCCATGGTCTTGGGTTTCTCGGTCCTGGGCCTACTCGTGACGACAGGGCAACTCTCCTACGCCATTATGATTGGCTTTGCGCTCAGCGTCGGAACGATCGGGGCGTTTGCGCAGCCTGCTAGAGATTCTCTGCTCAGCTTGATGGCCCCGGACAAGGGTTATGGTTCAATCCAACATGCTGTTTCCTTGGCATCGCTAGCCCAGTTTGGCGGTCAGATACTCGGCATGATGTTGGCGACTGCGGCACCTTTATTGGGCGTGGGGCCTCTGCTCTACGGGCAAGCTGCACTTATGGCGGTTGCTACGATCAGCACGCTTCAAATGCGACCCCGACCGCGTGAACCCAAGGCCCGAGGAGAGCACGACAACGTTGTGATGCGCTTGCTGATCGACATTGGTGGCGGCTTCTCCGCAGTCGCGAGTTCACCCATCATGGCAACAGTTACGGTGTGCGCCATGGCGATGGGTATTTGCTTTATGGGCAGCTTTTTTGTGCTTTTGCCTTTGATGGTTCAGGATTATTTCCCAATTTCCACGCACGGGGACAACACCAAAATCGCAACGGCCTTGGGATTGTTCAGCCTCTGCTTTTGGGTTGGCTCAATGATCTCAGCGCTTGTCTTGGCCAGGGCCGGTGGGCGTTTGCGCCGCAAGGGTCGAGCCTATCTATTGGCACTCTCTGTCGGGGGCGTCGTACTTTTGCTTTGCAGTCTGCGGGTTCCCTTCTGGCTCTTTTGCGGATTGAACTTCATTTGGGGACTAGGCGGCGGTGTGGCCATGACACTCGGCCGAGGCTTGATCCAGGAACATGCGCCACCAGAG
The DNA here is from genome assembly GCA_031367485.1 of Alphaproteobacteria bacterium. GTDB lineage: Bacteria > Pseudomonadota > Alphaproteobacteria > Caulobacterales > Caulobacteraceae > Phenylobacterium. The sequence goes on from JANLPX010000304.1 coordinate 3,125, forward strand.
GCCCGCGCACGGGTATTGTCGGTGTTCACGTTGGGGCTGATGGGTGGAGGACCCTTGGGTGCGGTGGTCGACGGCATTCTGGCCGAAGCCCTAGGACCCCACATTGCGATCCTGATACCTGGGACGTTGATGTTGGTACTCGTTGGCTCGGTAGCTGCGTTCACGCAACTGGGCCGAACATCTGACGCGATGGTCCCAGTATGACATCAGGATTTTGGATTCAATTCGCAGGCTCAGCTATTGCGGTCGCGATCTTGGTCGCGCTGGCGGGTTGGGCTAGCATCGCACGCGCAATTCCACCGCTCGAGATCGATCAAGCGCGACGACTCATGGCTGAGGAGTTTCCGGACAAGACTATTGATCAACTTTGGATTGCCGATGATGGCAAGGCCGCCCTCGCCAGATCTGGCGATTTTGGTCTGGTAATTTACCGCGTGGGTGATGGGTTGGTTGGCCGACAGGTGCCATGGTCTGCGATACCAAAGGCCGTTGCTGGTCACTTGACGCTATCCTTTGGGGACTTTGCGGCACCTGCGATAAAGGTCGCATTTAGTGGATTGGGAGCTGCAGCCTATGCTCACGCCGCCCTTTGATCTGGTAACTCTAGCGGTGCCATTCTTTGTCCTAGCAGTGATCCTGGAGATCGGGCTCGCGAGATTTGGCGTGACCAAGACCAACTACGAGACCCGCGACACACTGACGTCATTGGCCATGGGTCTGGGTCGCAGCGTCCCTCTGTTACTGACTGCTGGGGTCAGCTTTACGGCTTCGGTCTGGGTCTATCAGCATCGGGTATTCACGGTGCCATTCGAGGCTTGGTGGGGCTGGGCCGCGATCTTCTTCCTCGAGGACTTGACCTATTATGCCTTCCATCGCTGGAGTCATGAGCGCCGGTTCTGGTGGGCGGCGCATGTGAATCACCACACCTCTCAGCACTATAATCTGTCGACGGCTTTGCGGCAGACCTGGACCGGAGGGGTATCGGGAACTTGGCTGCTATGGCTCCCCCTGGCGTGGCTTGGGTTTTCCCCTGCTCAGATCGCGATCCAGCAGGGGATCAGTCTGGTCTATCAGTTTTGGATCCATACCGAGGCGATCGGACGTATGCCCAGATGGTTCGAGGCGGTGTTCAATACGCCGTCACACCACCGGGTGCATCATGCGCGCAACCCGCGCTATCTCGACCGAAACTATGCCGGTATCTTGATCACCTGGGACAGGATGTTCGGGACCTTCCAACCTGAACTCGATGACGAGAAGTGTCGTTATGGGATTGTCAAAAACCTGGGCGACTTCAATATTCTGAGAGTCGCCTTTCATGAGTGGGTCGGTATCGGCCAAGACCTGCTTACCGCCCGCTCGCCACGACAGGTCTGGTTCTATATGTTCGGTCCGCCTGGCTGGAGCCCGGACGGTAGCCGGGCGACAAGCGCTAGTCTTCGGGCGCGGTGGGAGGCCGCACAAGGAGGTCAGGAAACAAAGCTATGAAGATCAAAACTCTAGTTTTTCTCGCAACAATCCTGGCTCACGGGTCGGCTTACGCGCAGCCAGCAACTCTCCCGCTCGATCTGGCGAGCCGTCCGAGTGCCGCATTAATGACGATTGCGCAGGCCAACGCGCTTCGGGCAGCAGGTGTAGTGCGCACATCCTTGGATCACCGCTTTGAGCGCCAAGACACAGTGGCTTCCTTTGGCTTTCTGTGTGGCTTGCATCCCAATCTCGATACCAGTGGCGGGGCAAACGCCTATGGCAACGACCCGCATGGCAGGTTCCTGGGTGCGAAGTTCAGTCGGGCGTTCTGACCGACCTATTGTCCCGGCACCGATATAGTGGCACGAAGAGTGCCATAAAAATCGCGGGAGGTTGATATGAAGCTCTGGCATTGGCTGGTCGGCCTGATCGTTTTGGTCGGCGTGGCGCTTGGCATTGCGTCGCAGAACAAGTCGGCGATCTTCTCGATGATTGCCCATTCTCGCCTGCCGCATGTGGAGCCCAATCATCCAGTGATCTGGGCTGTAGGGCCGAACGCTCCGCCACACGGCACGCGGACGCCAAACATCGTGTTCATCCTGGCTGACGACATGGGTTACAACGACATCACCTTCCATGGCGGCGGCGTCGCAAACGGGGCAGTGCCGACGCCGAACATCGATTCCATCGGCCAGGAGGGCGTTGAGCTGGCCAATGGCTATGCGGGCAACGCCACCTGCGCCCCTTCCCGCGCTGCGATTATGACCGGACGTTATCCCACTCGGTTCGGGTTTGAGTTCACTCCGGCTCCCGTGGCTTTCGAGCGACTGGTCGGTACAGAGGCCGAACCCGGTGCAATTGTTCAGCCCAAGTTCTTCAAAGACCGCCTGTCGCAGATGCCGCCTGCCAGCCTGAAACCCAGCCCAACAGCGGTGAATTCGCTTAGCGTGCCGAGCTCGGAGGTGACGATCGCTGAGGTGCTGAGGGCTCAGGGTTATCACACCCTGCATTTTGGCAAATGGCACCTGGGTGGCGCGGCAGGTTCACGGCCTGAGCAGCAGGGATTTGATGAGAGCCTGGGCTTTATCGCCGGGGGCTCGATGTACCTGCCGGAGAAAGACAAATCGGTCGAGAATTCTAAGCAACCTTGGGATCCTATCGACAAGTTCCTGTGGCCCAATCTGCCCTATCAAGTGCAGTTCAACGGTTCTGCGATGTTCGCCCCGAAAGGCTACATGACGGATTACCTAACCGATGAGGCAGTCAAATCGATCAAGGCCAATCGCAACCGACCGTTCTTCATCTACTTCGCGCCAAATGCGATCCACACACCGCTGCAGGCCAAGAAGGAAGACTATGATGCTCTACCGCAGATCAAGGATCACCGGCTAAGGGTTTACGGGGCCATGACCCGCAATCTGGATGCCAACGTGGGCCGCATACTGCAAGCGCTTAAGGACGAGGGGCTGGACAAGAACACCCTGGTGATCTTCACCTCCGACAATGGAGGAGCGGGATACGTCGGCCTGCCGGATGTGAACAAACCCTATCGCGGGTTCAAGTCGACCTTCTTTGAAGGCGGTATTCATGCGCCGTTCTTCATGCGTTATCCCGGAGTGATTGCGGCGGGGTCGCGATATGCGCCGCCAGTGGGACATATCGACATCTTCGCCACGGCAGCGGGCGCGGCGGGAGCCAAGACGCCGACCGATCACGTGATCGACGGCGTGAACCTGCTGCCCTATCTGAGCGGTAAGCTTATTGGGCGACCGCACCAGACGCTGTTCTGGCGCTCTGGACAGTACAAAGTGGTGTTGGACGGCGACTGGAAGCTGCAGAGCAATGAGGCGCGAGGGAAGGTCTGGCTGTTCAATCTGGCGACCGATCCGACCGAGCGGAACGATCTGTCGGTGACCCAGCCTGAGAAGGTCAAGGCGCTCCTGGCGCTGCTGAAAACCCAGGATGGGCAGGTCGCAAAGCCCATGTGGCCCTCGTTGCTGCAGGCTCCGGTGTTCATCGATAAGCCGGGTGGGGTGCCGCAGAAGTCTGGGGATGAGTACATCCTGTGGGACAACTAAGTTCCCTTAAGGCCATTGCGCTGTTGGTCGCAGCGTTCATTGTGGTTGGGTGTAAGGGCGAGCCACTATCGGTCTGCCGTGCCCCGACCCTAGCCAAAGCCGCGCCGTCCACGGACGGAATGGTGTTCATCAAGGCCGGGACCTTTGAGATGGGTGCGCGGCCCATGCGGCCGGAGGAGGGGACGCCTCGGACCACCAAGGTCGGGGCGTTTTGGATGGATCGCACGGAGGTGACCAATGGTGACTTTGCGCGGTTCGTGGCGGCGACAGGGTATGTGACGCTGGCTGAGCGGCCTCTGGACGCCAAGGCCTATCCAGAACTCAGCGGCAATGATTTGAAGCCCTCCGGCATCGTCTTTGCCGGGGAAAAGCCCGCGGTACTCAACGATCCGCGCCAATGGTGGCGGGTGGTGCAAGGTGCCGATTGGCGACATCCGGAAGGCCCCAAGAGTTCCATGAAGGGCAAGGGCGCTTGGCCGGTGGTGCAGATTGGGTGGGACGACGCCATGGCCTATGCCAAGTGGTTGGGCCGCGACCTGCCGACCGAGGCGGAGTGGGAATATGCGGCCCAGGGCGGCAAGACTGCCACGCGCTATGTTTGGGGGGATAAGCCTCTCGATGAGATCAGACCTCAGGCCAATGTCTGGCAAGGGACGTTTCCGGGATATGACAGCGGCGGGGATGGCTACAAAGCTCGCGCAGCACCGGTTGGATGCTTTGGGGCCAACGGCTTTGGCTTGCACGACATGGCCGGCAATGTCTGGGAATGGGCCAAGGATGTTTACCATCCGGGGCTCGCTGCATCTGGTGAAACGGTGATGTTTGAACTCGGCGACCCCGGCGCGCGCAACCACGTGATCAAGGGCGGCTCGTTCCTGTGTTCGCCCAACTATTGCTACCGTTACAGGCCCGCCGCGCGTGAGCCAGGTCCGAGCGATACCGGCGAGAACCATATTGGGTTCCGGACGGTGTTGCGGGTTGTAGGCCCCTAGCTTTCCCCACTTCATGGAGGGAGGGAGTTGGCCCCAGACCGCTTTGATCCTGAATGAATTCAACACCGAGAATTGCGCTAGTGATTTCACCTAGAAAATGAATGACCTTGACTCCATTGGCGCTGGGTTCACGGTCGCCCTACGTAATTTCGCTCTGACACTTTCCTGGGGGATTAGATGAACAGATATTTGATGGCTTCGGTCGCACTCGCAGCGTCGGTGTTTGCTGTATCTGCCAATGCCGCTGTAATTGACTTCGAAACGACCGCGATGGGCAATTCGCCCGGCTCGTTTGTCCCGGTGGCCGCGCAACTTTCAAACCAATATAAGGCCTCGCTTGGGGTCGCCTTCTCGTCGGGTGCGGGCTACGCGGCGGTCGTCTGTCACTGCGGCGCAACCCATAGCGGGCAGAACATTATCGGGGGCACGGATAGCTTCGGTAACCTGAACTACACGCAGGCCATCACCGCGACATTCTTCAACACCGCTGATCTCTCTCAAGGAGCCACGACCAACTTTGCCAAGATCTGGCTCGATTTTATCCCCTTGGGTAGCGGCACAGTCACGTTTCAAGCTTTCGATGCGTTCGGTGCGCTGATCGGCACCACCTCCACCGTCGACAATGGCTTGACCCAATCGCTCTCGTTTAGCTTGGCTGGGATCCGGTCTGTGTCTTTCTTTAGCGACAACGCAACCGTTGGGTTCGATGACTTCGAGTTTGGCGAATTGACGCCTATTCGCGGTGGGGCCGTTCCTGAACCAGCGACTTGGGCCATGATGATTGCCGGGTTCGGCTTGGTCGGTGCGACGCTGCGCAATCGCCGCCGGGTGGCTGTGGTCGCCTAGCAACGAAATTCCGGGCGCGTGGAGGCTTGGCGGGGTCAGTCCCTGGCAAGTCGCGCGCACCCCGTCGCTCCCATTGTCGCCTGTGTGCTGTCGCCGTCGCGGGCGGCGAATTCGGATTTTGGTGCCTCGCCTCGGGCGCGGTCTGGGTAGCCGGGGCTTGCACTATCTCGTATTTCGGGGACAGCTACGCTATTCGGGCAGCAGAGGGTCGATCTGACTGCGAGCTAGGAATAGCGTAGCTGTCCCCGAAATAGACCCTACCGCCGCACCAAGCCCTGCTGTCCCAACCGCCACTTGAACTGATCGAAACGGTCCTGGCCGAAGAAGGCTTCGCCGTTGAAGGCGAGCATCGGCACGCCGTAGTGACCTGCGGTGCGTTGGGCGGTTTGGTTCTCTTCGATGAGGGTGTGGAGGCGATGAGCGTCTGTGTCGGCTACGGCGTTGAGCTGAACGGGGTCTAGGCCAGCGCGAGCGGCGGCCTGGTCCAGGTGGTCGCTTTCGTGCCAGTTGTCGACGGTGCCGCTCCAAATGGTTTTGCTGACCTCGGTGAGATAGGGCAGGCCGTGTCCCAGTTCGGCCGCAGCTGCACCTAAGCGGGTGAGGCAGTGGATGTGGGGCTGGTCCTTAGGGTAGGTGCGGGTGGCCATGTCCATGACTACCGGGTCGGGCCTGGGCCATCGGAAGGGCAGGCCAAGGAAGGCCGCCTCGCGGTGGATATCTTGGATGAAATAGCTGAACCATAGGGCATCGCGGGTCTCGAAGAACTCTGGCGTGCGGACGGCCAGCGGGTAGACCGGGCGGATGATGCCTTTGACGTTGTAGTCCCGCTCAAGCTCGGTGAGCCGGTGGCAGATCATGTAGGAATAGGGTGAGCGGAAGGACCAGAAGAGGTCGTAGCTAAGCGTCATGGGGGTTCTCAAGACCGATAATGCGGTTCCGGTTAGCTCTGGTCAGGGGGGAAAACTAATGGCAATATGAGTGTCACTATATGGGTTTCGGGTCAAGCCGGGGCAGGTTGGGGAGGACGGGATCATGACGCGGCCAAGGAACCTACTGCTGATCGTTATGGGCGTGGCGGTGCTATTGTTTGGCACAGGGTGGTTGATGCGCGGCCAGATCGCCACGGCAGCGATGGCGAGGATCTATGGCCGGGCCATGGCCAAGGACCCCTATGCGGGCCTGGCTGACGGCCTGCATGTGGGCCTATGTGGTTCGGGCTCGCCAATGCCAGATCCCAGCCGGGCGGGTCCGTGCACTGTGGTGCTAGCGGGCAACAGGCTG
>JANLPX010000312.1:0-4660 GCA_031367485.1 Alphaproteobacteria bacterium
CCAACGGTAAAGCCATGCCAGTCTTCGCTGGTGTCCTCAAAGCTCAAGCTGCTAAACGTCCCGGAAAACTTCAGCACGCCATGGACTTCGCCAAGACCGTTGAAGCCGGTGCCGCCGCCAAATGTCCCGAAGGTGCCGCAACCCCAATAGCCGCAGCCTTCACTGACGACTGAAAAGGGTCGATCAAAGGTGACGGTATTGCCCTGCCAGCTCGTGAAAGCCATGTAGAGATCCGTCACTGGGGCGGAAAAGTTGATTGTCTTACGGCCGCCGGCACCCAGTTCGATAATGTCGGTACCAGTCGGACGATTGACCGAACCCATGGTATAACCGCCATCGATCCAATAATCGATGTCGGTTCCCGCTCCGGTTTGAACCGCGTAGGTCGGGCCGGTATAGGTTACGCCCACGGCCCCGATAGAGCCGCCGACGATGCCGGCGCTAACCACGCTCCAGTCGGCCCAGGTGACACTGATCGCAGCGCTCGCCGAACCAGCGCAAAGCATGGCCGCCGCAGAAACCCCGGCGATTGTTAGATTCCGGATAGTTTTAATGAACATGTTTACACCCCAGATAAGCGGTGCAGATCACACCGATTCGAAGATTTTAGGCCGTACCGCATCAGTCAACAATCAACTTCCCGTGCTGATTGAATTTCCGCGTGGAAGCCTAGAGGCCGTTTCTGATCTTGTCGCGCGCCTGAGCCAGAAGTTCGTCCATCTTCATTCGGACATCGCCCTCAGATACAGCGACACCGGAACCCTTGAGGTCTTCAAAAACCTTGCGCAACACGTCCTCGTCACCCGGCAGTTCAAAGTCGGATTTCACCACAGCCTTGGCATATTCGTCGACATGCGCCGGGTCCAAACCCATCAAACCCGCCGCCCACTGACCGAGCAGCTTGTTGCGCCGCGCGCCGGCCTTGAATTCTTGTTCTTGGTCCAAGGCGAATTTGCTCTCGAAGCCGCGCTCTCGATTGTCAAAGGTCGTCATGGGGTCTCCGGGAAGGCTGGTTGATTGTTTCTGTATCCTGGGCGGCACGCCCCTGCAATCGAAAGCCAGAGACAGGAGGTCCTTAGGTTTGCTTGTCTCTCTCGGTTCGGCTAATTTCACCTAGCCTCGGAAGAACGAGAGGTCGGGCAGCCACAGCCGCGCGCGCCGGAATGAGCCGCGCGCGTTTTTGTTTTCGGCGCCGACCAAACCCTCGTTTGCTGGAGAAGGCGTCTATGAGTACCCGCCGCAAGAAGATCTATGAGGGCAAGGCCAAGATTCTCTACGAGGGCCCTGAGCCTGGAACGCTGATCCAATATTTCAAAGACGATACAAGCCCGGGGGCTGTCGGCAAGAAGGCTATCCTCGAGGGCAAGGGAGTAATCAATAATAGGATCAGCGAGTATTTCATGATCCGCTTGAACTCGATCGGGGTTCAAAACCACTTCATCAAGCGTCTGAATTTGCGCGAACAGCTGATCAAAGAGTTAGAGATCATTCCGCTGGAAGTCGTCGTACGCAACGTTGCGGCAGGTTCGCTTTCCCAGCGCTTCGGGCTGCCAGAAGGCCAAGCTCTTCCCCGCTCGATCATTGAGTTCTACTTGAAGGACGACAAACTCTCCAACCCCATCGTCACCGAAGAACATATCACGGCGTTCAACTGGGCCAATACCCAGGAGCTTGATGACATGATGGCGCTTTCACTAAGGGTAAATGATTTCCTCAGTGGGGCATTCGGAGCCGTCGGAATCACCTTGATCGACTTCCGATTGGAATTTGGCCGACTTTGGGAAAATGAGTTCTCTAGGGTAATCCTGGCCGACGAAATCAGCCCAGACAGCTGTCGGCTATGGGATGCTCAAACCAACGAAAAGCTGGACAAGGATCGAATCCGCCGCGATTTGGGCGACGTCATCGAGAGCTACACCGAAGTCGCCCGGCGGTTGGGCATCATGAAAGAGATGCCCACCGTCATTCAAGGAGGCCTGCACTAGTGCGCGCTAAGGTTCATGTTTTCCTAAAGCCCGGCGTCCTCGACGTTCAGGGCAAGGCCGTTGAGAGCGCCCTGCATGGCCTAGGGTGGGGCAATGTCGGTGACGTTCGCGTTGGCAGGACCATCGAGTTTGACCTGGCGACGACCGATCCGGTCGCCGCTGAATTGGAAGTCAAAGCCATGTGCGAGAAGCTATTGGCTAATACGGTCATCGAGAGCTACCGGATCGAGCTGGCGTGAGACTGGTTGGGCTCCTCGCCCTTGAGGCTTGGAGCCTAGTTGCCTGCGCGCCACCTCCCGTGTCGCAGCCTCCCCCGTTTAGACTGGAATGCGGGCTGGGTTATGAGCTCCTGTCTCGCGAGATTGCGGCGCTCCCAGATATCCAGCTCGCGAAGTCACCGGGCGAGCCCTATCGTTACTTTAATAGCGCCGACGGCCAGACCTCCTATGTCGTGACGCTGCCGGGGGGTGCGGGCCATCCTGCGATCATCCAACAACGCTCCACTCCAAACGGTATGGCAGATGCGGGCTGTGCCTACGGCAACATGGCTGGATATAATGAGCTGCTGGCCTATCTGAAGAATCTAGCTGGAGCCCGTCGTCCATGACCGATTTTCAACTGGCCCAGATCAACATTGGAACCTTCAAAGCACCGGTCGATTCGCCCCTAATCGCTGAGTTCATCGCAAACCTCGACAGGATCAACGCGCTTGCTGACATCAGCCCAGGTTTCGTTTGGCGACTTACAGGCAATGGCAATGATGCAATTGATATCCAGCCGTTCGAAAACCCACTGATCGGGATCAACATGTCCGTATGGACAGGCACAGACGCTTTAGCCGTCTTCGTCTACCGATCTGCTCACCGCGACATCATGCGTCGACGGCACGAGTGGTTCGAGAAGATGGAGTTGTTCACTTGCCTTTGGTGGGTGCCTGCGGGACATAAACCCACACCGGAAGAAGGTATCGGCCGATTGGACCTATTGCGCCGATGTGGGCCCACACCGGACGCCTTCACTTTTCGAGATCCGTTTGGCCCACCGGACGATATGCAACTGATCGAGCCTATTTTAGACGAGTGCGCATAGACTGCAGTTTTCCATCTCGCCTGATTGGGTGCCTCTGGCGAAGGCCCCGGCTCACTTGAGCCAAACGATGATCAAGACCTACTCTTCGACCAGAACCCATCAGTTTGGCACACCGCGGAGGCCCTAGAGGCCTTCGTCTATCGGACGGACTACCGCGACTAGGTGCGCCGCCGACCCTGGCTTTTTCGGTCGACCCAGATTATGCACCGCAATCATGAAAGCGGCTGTCATCGTCTTCCCAGGTTCGAACTGCGACCGCGACTGCAAGGTCGCGATCGAACGATCGACCGGTGCCAAAGTGGAGATGGTCTGGCACGGCGATACCGCCCTGCCCTCCAATCTCGACCTGGTCGTGTTGCCCGGCGGATTCTCCTATGGCGACTATCTTCGTTGTGGGGCTATGGCGGCGCTGTCTCCCGTGATGACCGAGGTCAAGGCCGCTGCCCAACGCGGTGTTGCAATCGTCGGAATCTGTAACGGCTTTCAAGTCCTATGTGAGGCGGGACTGTTGCCTGGCGCACTGCTGCGGAATGAGCACCTGAAGTACGTCTGCAAATCGGTCGACTTGCAGGTCACCAATGCCCAGACGCGGTTTACAGCAGGCTATGGCGGCCGCCGGGAAGTCACCATGACTGTCGGCAATGGCGAAGGTAACTTCTTCGCTGATCCCGAGTCCTTGGCGCGGATCGAAGGCGAGGGCCAGGTGGTCTTTCGCTACTTGGAAAACCCTAACGGCTCGACGGCCGATATCGCCGGAATCGTCAATTCCACTGGCAATATACTCGGCCTAATGCCGCATCCCGATCGCGCTTTTGAAGTTGAGTTAGGCTCTGCGGACGGAGCCATTCTCTTCCAGAGTGTTCTCGCTAGCGCTTAGATCACGCCCTTAGCCGCTAGCTCATCAATAACCTTGCGTTGGCGCTCAGCATAGAAGGCGCGGGTCGGCGCGATTGGGTTGCCGTCCTCACCAATCAACGAATGCCGGGGCTGGATTTCCAGATCAGCGAGCGCGTCCCGCCAAAGCCCGAGGGGTTGGCGCGATAATATATTGCCCATGCCCGATCGCCGCCGATAGCGCCGCAGAGCTCCGACATCGATTTCCGCGTAGGCCGCCATGCTCTCGCCATAGCCTGCTTCCGCCAGGATTAAGCCGCGGAAATCGATGACCTTTGAGGACCCGTCTGTTGAGGCAGCTGGGATTGCAATGTCCTGTATCCCAGCCGAATTGGCAGATACCAGATAGGCTAGGTTCTCTATTGCCGTCGCCTGCTTAGCGATATTCTTGGGCGTGGTAATCGGGCTGGCGATCTCGCTGGACGAGTGCAGGAAAATCTCGGCCCCTCTCAGGGCCATAGCCCGGGCGATATCGGGGTAAAGGATCTCCTCCGACGCAATCGCCGATATCCTGCCCAGTTCCGTGTCCGCGACTGGAAAGACGGCGTCGATCCCATAGTGGCTGATATAGCGATCCCACACGTCATTCTGGCTGGGCGCGAACGGCGACATCCGCCGCCTATATCTCAGTACCACCTCGCCCATCGGGAAACCGGTAAGGAAATACTCAGGCACCACGACCAGCCTAGCGT
>JANLPX010000362.1:0-9462 GCA_031367485.1 Alphaproteobacteria bacterium
GCCACGACCTCCAATTCGGAGTCTGGGAGGTCTGGGACCCAGATCTCTCGAAGCATACGCAGGGCTGCGCCAGCATCACTGGACCCGCCACCCAGGCCCGCTGCGATAGGCACTCGTTTGTCTAGAATTAGCGATTGGGGAGCCAGGGGCCGCTGCAAGCGCTCCCCCAGCGCTCGGGCCGCACGCAGCACCAGATTGTCATCAAGCCTGCCCTCAAGGCCCGCAGCAAAGGGGCCGCGCAAACGCAGACTCATGGCGTCGGACGGATGGACTTCCAGCCGGTCTCCGACATCGGCGAACACCATCAAGCTGCATAGCGGATGATAGCCATCAGCGGTGGGCGCGCCCACATGCAGGAACAGGTTGATCTTGGCTGGGGCGAAAACTTCCCAGGCCATGGGCGCTACTGCTTTGCGATGAGGGTTGGGGCTACAGGACCGACGGGACCCAGGCCCGACGCGATCTTCTGTTCCACCTCGGCCTTCATCTTGGCCTCGGGCTCGAGGGACAGGACCCTGTGCCACTGGAAGCCAGCCTCATCTCGCCTGCCTACCCGCCAATAGGCGTCACCCAGGTGGTTATTGATATCCGGATCGCCAGCTTGAAGTTCGACGGCATTTTCGAGGGTCTCGACAGCTTTCTTGAAGTCACCCAGACGGTAATAGGCCCAGCCCAGGCTATCAACCATGGCTCCGGAACTAGGATTGGTGCCTACCGCCTTCTGAACCATGGCCAGGGCCTCAGCCAGATTTTCGCCGCGGTCGATCCAAGAATAGCCCAGATAGTTCAGCAACTCTGGATCATCGGGCGATAGGGCTAGCGCGGCCTTCAGATCACGCTCGCCGTCGGCCCACCGACCAGCCCGATCATAGGACGTACCGCGTGAGAATAGCAGACGCCAATCTGGGTTCGTCCCGATTAAGGTCGTCAGAATATCGGCTGATTCCAGGTACTTCTCGTTGGCACGCAGCAGATCAGCCAGGGTGATCTTGGCATCTTCATCGCCGCTCGCCGCCGCTTCACGGGCAAGCTTGATCGCGGTTTCGGTGTCCTTGTCGGCTTGGTAGCTCCAAGCCAATTTGGCGCGCCCAGCCGAAAATTCAGCGCTGCCGGGTTTGGGCTTTCCGTAGGCCAGCCTAGCCGCCGCAGGATCCCCGGAAGCCTGGAGGACGTCACCCACCATCAACCAAGCACTGTTGAGATCAGGATCAAGTCTCAGGGCCAGTCGAAGATAGGCCAGGGCCAATTCATCCTGTTTTGCGCCCACCATATTCGCCGCCGAGGCCATCACCCCAAGAGCCGCGCCCTGCTTGAGGCTAGGTGCCGCGGGAGGCGTGCTACGGGTTGCTGAGGCTCTGGCTTGCGCCGCCATCAAACCGGAATTGCGCGGTTGGTTTGCGAGCGCCTTGGCATACAAGGCCCGCGCGTCAGGCTTACGACCGCGGCGTTCCAAGAAACCACCATAGGCCAGCACCATGATGTCACTAGGCGTGTCACCGCCGGTCAGAACCTTGAAGTCTGTCTCGGCCTCGTCAAACCGCTTGGCTCGCTCATAGAGGTGCGCCTGACCAAGCATGCCGAAATAATCGACGATCTTGTCTCCGCGTATCTGGGGTCGGACGAGCGATCCTTCGACATTCCCCGCCATTGCCGCAGCCCAAGGCCCGAGCAGTGCCGCCGTCGACTTGTGCGGAAAGCCAACGCTATCCAGAGCCAGAAGGGGTTGCGCGACCTTAGCCTTGTCCTGCGCGAGAGCTTCCACAGCCAGGACAAGACGTCCCATACGAACACCCGCCTCAGACGCGCCAACGCCGTTAGGGGCAAAGCTTGCGGCACGCTGAATGTCACCGGCCAGCAATGCGGCGGTAAATGCCCGTTCTGTGATCAGCCCGTCACTATCGTCACCCTGAGCACGGGCCTGATCGAAATAGGCCGATGCCTGACCGCCGTATCCAGCATTCAACGCACCTTGGCCGGCCAGGAATAGCCCGTACGACGATGTCGCAAAATCCTCCGGCGCGAGCATTTTCTGCGGCGGGACCGAGGTCGCGCATGCGGCCATCAGAGCCGCAGACGCCATAAGAACACACACTCGGGAGGCCATCATCTTGTTTAATCTCACGATTTTATGCCCACCGACCAGCGAAGTTACATATTGGGATAGTTCGGCCCATCTCCACCCTGAGGCGTTGTCCAATTTATGTTCTGCGATGGATCTTTGATGTCGCAGGTCTTGCAGTGGACGCAGTTTTGGAAATTGATCTGGAACTTGGGGTTCTGACCCTGCTCGTCATAGAGCACCTCATAGACGCCTGCCGGACAGTAAAGTCGGGCCGGTTCGCCGTAGCGGGGCAAATTCACCGAAATCGGGATCGAGGCGTCAGTTAGCTTCAGGTGAGCCGGCTGATTTTCATCGTGATTGGTCGAGGATAGGAACACCGAGGACAGCTTGTCGAAAGAGAACACCCCATCTGGCTTGGGATAAACGATCGGCTTGTAGTCCTTAGCGAGCCCGGTCGCAGCCGCATCGGACTTGCCGTGCTTCACGGTTCCCCAGGGCGACCAGCCTCCAAGCAGGTTGGCCAAGATCGCGTCGACCCCGCCGAGCAGGACGCCCGGAATGGTCCCGAACTTCGACCAAAGCGGCTTAAAGTTTCGGACACTCTTCAGCTCTTTAGCCACCCAGGACTTGTGATAGGCCTCCTCATAGGCTGATAATTCATCCCCTGCCCGGCCTTCCGAGATCGCCGCAAATGCTGTTTCGGCGGCCATCATCCCGGATTTCACCGCATTGTGGCTTCCTTTTATGCGCGCGATATTGACCATGCCCGCCGCGCAACCCAGCAGTACGCCACCTGGAAAATAGAGCTGCGGCAGAGACTGGTGCCCGCCCTCGGTAATGGCCCTAGCGCCGTAGGCTATGCGCTTTCCGCCTTCCAGATAGGCCATGATGGTCGGATGGGTCTTGAAGCGCTGGAACTCGTCGAAGGGCGAGATCCAAGGATTCTTGTAGTTCAGGTGCACCACAAAACCGATGGACACATAGTTGTCACCGAAGTGGTACATGAAACTGCCGCCACCGGTAGAATTGTCCAGAGGCCATCCAAAAGTGTGTTGGGTCAGGCCGGACTCGAAGTTGGCGTCAGGAACCTGCCACAACTCTTTGATACCAATTCCGAATTTCTGTGCATCGCGGCCCTCGGTCAGACCGTACTTGGCCTGCAATTGCTTCGACAGCGAACCGCGCACACCCTCGCCAATGAAGGTATACTTAGCATGCAGCTCAATGCCGGGCTGGAAGTCTGGGCCGGGCTCGCCGTCCTTGCCGATGCCGAATACCCCGGCCACCACACCCTTGACCGAACCGTCCTGGTTATAGACCACTTCAGAGGCGGCCATGCCTGGATAGATCTCAACGCCCAAGCCCTCAGCATGGGTGGCCAGCGCGCGACAGACATTGCCGAGGCTGCCGATATAATTGCCGTGGTTCAGCATCCATTTGGGGAAAGGTAGCCAGCTGATATCCAGCTCGCCCTGCGGGCCCAGGATCACAAACTTGTCGCGGGTGACCTTGGTTTCCAGCGGGATGCCCAGCTCTTTCCAGTTGGGCAACAGCTCATTGATACCGATGGGGTCGATCACAGCACCCGACAAGATGTGAGCGCCGACCTCAGAGCCCTTTTCCAGGACTGCGACCGAGATTTCGGACCCGGCTGCTGCGGCCAGCTGTTTCAAGCGGATAGCAGCTGACAGGCCGGAAGGACCGGCCCCGACGATCACCACGTCGTATTCCATGGCCTCGCGTTCGATGGTCTCTGTCCCGTCACTCATAATCTGCGCTCCCGCCGACTGGTGTTGTAGCCCTGGCCGACTTATCAATAGCTTGCATAAGGGCGGTCAAGGTCGAAAGCCCAACTAAATTCAATTTGGATACCGATGAACCCCGCCACCGGCACCGCTGAAAGCCTGCTCGCCTTTTGGGCCGAGGCGGGTGTGGATGCTATGCTGATGGACGAACCGGTTGACCGGATCGCAGCCGGTCAAATTGTTCCGCCCCGGCCACCCGAACGTATCGCGGCTCCGGCTCGAAAGACCGCCGGCCTTCAGGCGGCTTCTGAAGATGTATCTAGCCAAGTTGCTGAGGCGCGGCACCTTGCGGCATCGGCCAGCGATCTGGACATGTTAGCTGCGGTCATCGAGAGTTTTGACGGATGCCCGCTGAAATTTGCTGGGGCCGCTCGCCAATCCGTCTTCTACCGGGGCAACAAAGCCGCCCCACTCTTGGTCATTGGCGAAGGTCCTGGCCAGGAGGAGGATGCGCGCGGCGAACCGTTTGTCGGACGGGCCGGGCAACTTCTTGATCGCATGCTGTCTGCAGCGGGCTTAACCGACAGGGTCTTCATCACAAATTCGGTGTTCTGGCGGCCGCCAGGTAATCGCAATCCGACCCCCGAGGAACAAGCCGTTTGTGCACCCTTTCTGGAACGCGCCATCACCCTGGTGAACCCTAAAATGCTGCTTCTGGTCGGTGGACCCTCTGCCAAGGCCATGCTCAAGCGCGACGAGGGTATCTTGGCCTTGCGTGGCCGCTGGTTTGAATGGCGATCAAGCGATGGTGAACTCGAGCTACCGACCCTGCCCACCCTGCATCCCGCCTTCTTGCTGCGCCAACCCTCGGCCAAAAAGAAAGCCTGGAACGACCTTTTGACTCTGACGGAACGTTTGGATCGCCCAGCCCGCTAGATCAGGCTTGAATGGGGCGCTCGAGGCCTTTCGTTGCTCTCGATTTGATACTGATGAATATCAGCTATGCGTCCGGTCGAATTGCTACCCTCGGCCGATTAGGCCAGCATTCGGCTCATCAACGAGACGAAAGTCGTAATCTCATGACCCTAATTCACCCCGGTCGCTTCACAGCCGAGGTTCCAGAAACCTTCGTTACCTTTCTCATCGGCATGCGGGTAAATCGCCCCCTCAAACTCAGCAGTTGGTGGAGTGTGGCCCAGGCCATGCCACGCATGCAGCGGGAGCTCCGCGAACACCCGGAGCTCGGCTGCTTGGGCATCCACAATTGGTTCGGGCGCACGACTCTCTCACTACAATATTGGCGCGATTTCGAGAGCCTGAACGCCTATGCGCGCAATCCTAATCAGGAGCATCTCCCAGCGTGGCGGGCCTTCAACAAAGCCGTGAGCAACAGCGGAGATGTCGGCATCTGGCATGAGACCTACCAAGTAACCGCCGGGAAGGTGGAAGCCATCTACGGCAACATGCCGCTATTTGGCCTAGCCGCCGCCTTTGCGCATGTGCCGGTGAAGAAGATCGGCCAATCCGCAGCCAAGCGGATTGGCGCGTCGAAGGTCGATGATACCGCCGTTGAACCCTACTGAGGCAAGCTGGGCGTCGGGCTTGGTTTGGTGTCTTGCCAAATTTCCGCCCCTTTTTTGTCCGTTGGTTAACGGGCCGGGGGGTTCAGGAGATTGATTTATGAACTACCCCCGGCCCTCAACCCTAATCATCACTCTACTTGCTGCTGGATCCTTGACCCTCAGCGGCTGCGCAACGCAGAAATATGTCCGCACGCAAGTCGGGGTGGTCGACGCCAAGGTGCAGTCCCAACAGGGTGCTCTACAGACTCATGAAACCCGGCTAGGCGAGCTTGATCGAACCACCCGGGAGGCGCTGCAACGTGCCGACGCGGCCGGTAAATTGGCTGAGGGTAAATTCCTCTACGAGATGGTTCTGTCCGACGACTCCGTGAAATTCCCAGCGTCCGGTGCAGAGCTTTCGGCAGAGGCAAAAACCAGGCTCACGGATCTGGCCTTGAAAATGAAGGGCGACAACAAGAACATCTATCTCGAAATCCAGGGTCATACCGACAATATCGGTTCCAAGCCTGGGAACATGCGTCTGGGTGAAGCCCGCGCTGAGGCCGTTCGCCGGTTCATGAACCAGCAGGGCGTCGCCCTAAATCGCATGTCGACCATTTCCTATGGCGACGAGGCACCAGCAACCGCCAACACAACGCGTGCTGGACGCGCCCAAAACCGACGCGTCGTGGTTATCGTCCTGACCTAAGACGCCGTCTAAATTGAAGGGTTCCTGAAACAGGGCCTGCGTCGCTGCCCCAGATCGGAGGTCGATTGGGCGATGACAGGCTAACCTTCTTCTTAGGCGGTGTTGGGAAACCGGCAACTATTGGAGCAGATCAGACCAACGCCAACTTCCGGATCCTAAGGCCAAGCGAAGGCCGCCCGGCGCACCGTTCAACGAGATCAAAATCAGACCATGCGCGGGCTGGTTCCGACACTCGGGCGGTGCAAATGCCACCTCCCACATGATCGCCTCGCGCACGGCCGCCATGCCCTTTCCGTCCTCGCCAGGCCCCTGGACCCAATCTCCGTTCCAGACCAACAGGGTCTGACCGGCAGAGTTCGAAGTCGCGGCCAGCACGATGTGATCGTTCCGTAGCGCGCTCTGGACGCGCCGGGGCATATCGCACGCGCCACCGGGTGCGCCAACGTCGGCCGACACCGCACCAGCCAAATCCGCCTCACCCAGACTGACACCTGTTCCAGCAGTTGCTGCGGGCATTTGGACGGACTTATCGGTCCGTTGCCGAGGGGCCCTCGGCACAGGCGGAGCGAGGTCTACCTTAGGCAAAACAAGGTCTGGCGGCGGCGCGGCCGCCTGGGCGACGGGTCGGCTGGTGGGGGGTGCCAGGCGAGGGACATCAACCAAGACTACCATCACGGGTGTTGAAGGCTCAGGTGGCACGACTTCGGTCCGCGCAGCAATGAAGCCAAATAGGATCGCGCCGTGGATTGCTAGGCTCAAGCCTATGCTGAGCCGGCGATTGGTCCGCGCCTTCTGCCAAAATCGTCCTAATGCCATCTAACCGGTCAAGCCTCTTTGCCGGATCAGATAACGCACGTGGACGGTGAAGGTGCCGACACATGGACAGATAGAGCCAGATGCGCCCCACAATCTCGAAGTGACATGTGTTGGACTCCGGGCACCTGCCCATGAAGATGCCAATCAACTCTCTTTGACCGCCAATCGGCACAATCGAGCTTCCCCTGCCAAGCTCTCGTCGATAGACCTTGCTCATCGAGGTCGGGCAGGCCCCGACTGCGACGGGGAAAGCATGACGCGCACAATACGCCTGAACATAGCTGCGATGGCGTTGGCGCTGATAGCTCTGTGGGGGCGCGCATTCGCCGGCGTACTGCAGGTGATGAGTCCACAAGATGCTCAAGCCTACGCCCAGGCCTTCCAAAGCGTCGAGCGCGGTGACTTCGTCGATGCAACGCTAAAGACCCTGGACGTTACTGACCCTAGCCTGAACGGCTATGTCGCCTTTGGTCAGTTGATGCACCCAAGAGCCCATACCTCCTCCTATGAAGAACTGAGCGGGTGGCTCGGTCTTTATGGCGAGTTGCCGGTTGCCGAGCGTGTTGCCAGTCTTGCAGCGCGGCGGAAGACAACGGTAGATCTTCCAACCTCCGCCCCTGCGCTGAGTGGCCCGGACTGGACAAAGGTCGAACTCGTTCCGCCTGGAACCGGCGGTCCTTTTGATCGCGACAATGCGCGTCTGGCGCGGCTTGCCTTCTATGCCGGTGACACGCGTAGGGCCTTGGACTTGGCTAAGGCGGTCGGCGATCGTTGGATCGCGGGCATGGCAGCCTATCGGCTGAAGCAGTACCCGGCCGCCGAGCATCAACTCTCAGGGCTTATTGCCGATAGTTCGCAGGATGTTTGGGTGCGAGCTGGTGCGGCCTACTGGGCGGCTCGCGCGGCGGGCGCTCAGGGCGGGCAAGACAGAGCCAGTACCTATCTGCGCCAAGCAGCCAGTGCGCCCGCTACTTTTTACGGCATGATCGCCGAACGTCAGACTGCGCTTTACGACCTTGGTCAGTCCCTGCCTCTCATCGACGCGCCTGCTGCAGGCCGCATGCTGATTAGGGCCAGTTATGCGCCCAAGAGCGATGTAGACCTCGGCAGTTTCGTCATCAACGACCCGCGCGCCCACCGCGCTGCTGCCCTGGCGCAAATCGGTCGCGCCGATGACGCGGCCGCTGAGCTGCGAGCCGGATTGTTTCTCGCAAAGACCCCGGCCGAGCGCGGCAACTGGTCGGCGCTGGCTGCGGCCCTAAATTCAGCTCTTGATGACAAGCCTGAGTTCTTGGGCCCCATCACGCCGGATCGTGACGTTGACTATCCCACGCCCAGCCTCAATCCGCGCCAGGGGTTCACCGTGTCCAAGGCCCTGGTCTACGCCATCGTGCGGCAGGAGAGCCGCTTTCGCCCTGGCGTGGTCAGTCCGGCCGGCGCGGTAGGCTTGATGCAGCTGATGCCTGGCACTGCGGCGCATGCCAGCGGAAATGCGCGGTTCCAAACCGATGCGAGCGCCCTTTTCGATCCCAGTTTGAACCTCAAGATTGGCCAAGACTATGTGTCCTGGCTGATGAGCCAAGGTGTCGGCTACGATATATTACGCACGGTCGCGGCCTATAATGGCGGTCCGGCCACCCTGCAGAAAACCGCCCAAATGCTAGGCGAGGACGATGAGAGCCTGATGGTGATCGAGTGCATGCCGGCACCCGAAACCCGCGACTATGTTGAGAAGGTGATGGCCGCCTACTGGACCTATCGAAAGAAGTTCGGCCAGGACGTCACCACCCTCGACATGCTGGCCAGCGGGCAGAAATATATTGACGCGCGCTGGGATGCCGAGCCGGACCCGGTGGTCATGGCACCGGTCAAAGCCAAACGATCACCCAAGAGCCGCCGCCATAGTCGCCGCGCATAGCTCCTATGACAACCGCACCTTTGCCACCGCCGGGAAAGCCGGAAGCTGAGCTGTCGATTGATGCCGACCTGGTGCGCGGGTTGCTGACCGATCAACACCCCGACCTCGCTGACCTGCCGCTTGAGCCTCTCGCGTCGGGCTGGGACAATCAGATGTTTCGTCTGGGCGATGCTTTGACCGTGCGCCTGCCGCGTCGCAAGGTAGCCGTGGAGTTGATCGTCAACGAGCAGAGTTGGCTGCCAAAGCTTGCGCCGCACCTCCCCCTGCCTATTCCTGCGCCGGTGCGCTTTGGGGTCCCAGCAGAGTCTTATCCTTGGTCTTGGAGCATCCTACCATGGTTCGAGGGTGGTCCTGTGGACTTGAACGCGCCGGACGAAGACCAAGGGGCCATCCTGGGTGGGTTCCTGAACGCGCTGCACCAAATCCCCCTGCCAGCCGATGCTCCCACCAACCCCGTTCGCGGCGTGCCCCTCGCCACGCGAGCATCCATCATCGCCGCCAGGATCTCGAAGCTCCGCGAGCTCAGCGACTATGTCAGCGACGAGGTCATCTGCGTCTGGTATCAAGCTGTTAACGCACCGATGGACGTGCCCGCCACATGGCTGCACGGCGACCTCCACGCGCGCAATGCCCTAACCCACAAAGGGAAA
>JANLPX010000363.1:0-8572 GCA_031367485.1 Alphaproteobacteria bacterium
CGGGGCCAACATCGCCGAGGACGTGACCATGTCTGGCACCGTGGCGGGGGCCATTGAGGGGATGGCACTGGGCGTGCCATCCATGGCGTTGTCTCAGGGCTGGGGCACTAGCCCCCAAGAGGACTTCTTTGCGCCAGCCAAGGCCTTCTCCGCCCCGATTATCCGCAAACTCATTGAAGCGGGATGGCCTCGCGATGTGATCCTAAACCTCAACTTCCCCAGTCGCGCCTTGGACGACATCACCGAGGTTGAAGTTACGCGACAGACCTTCCGCGATCTGCAATTGCGTCGCGCGGTTAAGCGGGTCGATCCTCGCAACAAGGAATACTATTGGATGGGCTATGATCAGACGCCGTCCAATCCTAAGCCCGGCACTGACTTGGCGGCGCTCTATGCGGGCAAGATTTCGATTACTCCGCTGCATATTGACCTGACCCATCTTGAGACCGTCCATGAACTGCGGAAGGTCTTAGGGGGCACGCCACCGGGGCGGTCGTGATGGCCAAAGCCCTATCGCCTGAGGCTCAACTCGCTCGCCTGATCCTGGCTCTAAGAGCGCAGGGTGTAACGGATATGGGTGTTCTCACAGCCATTGAGACCACGCCGCGGGACCTCTTTACTCCTGACCTATTCCAGGATCGAGTTTGGGAGGACTCGGCTCTACCCATCGCCTGCGGGCAGACGATCAGCCAGCCCTTTATCGTGGGTCTGATGACCCAGGCGCTTAATGTGGAGCAGCGGTCTCGGGTGTTGGAGATCGGGACTGGGTCGGGCTACCAGACCACCGTTCTGTCGAAGCTGTCGCGGCTGGTCTATACAGTGGAGCGCTACAGAACCCTGATGCGGGACGCGGAGGCGCGGTTCAGCCAGCTGGGTCTGGTCAACGTGATCACGCGATTTGGCGATGGTGGATTGGGGTGGCCTGAGCAGGCACCATTTGATCGTATCTTGGTCACAGCCGCCGCGTCAGATGAACCTACCGCGTTGCTGGCACAGTTGAAGCCCAACGGGATTCTCGTGGCACCTATTGGGAAAGGACCTGTCCAAGTGCTCAAACGCTATGAGGCTGACGGCCAGGGTGGCTTCCGGGTCGAGGAGATGACTGAAGTACGTTTTGTGCCTCTACTCGACGGTGTGGCCAAGGAGCTTTAGCCAAGGGCCTAAAATGTGACGTGTTTGTGGGTTGGTATGGCGTCGAATTTAACTCACGATTAACCCAGACGCCTCGACTGATTCCGAAACCCCCCTACGGAGCGGCGATGACGCTTTTTACGACTCGTTTGGCCCTGGCCCTGATCGCGACTACCTCGGTTGTTGCGCTGTCTCAACCGGCGTGGTCCCAGATGCCGCGTCCCAATTTCCCGATCCGCCAGGAGCAGGTGACCTCTGAGGTGCAGGCCACCGCGCCAGGCGCGGCGATGGTGCGTGCGCCCGAAGATGTTGAGGCCAGGGAAGCGCCGGGGGTACCGCCGCCCGGGCCTGAGGCGGTCGAGAGCCGCCCCTTGGAAACACCCGCGATCGTCCGTGCGCCCCCGCGACCGGTGATGCGGACAGTCATCAAGCAGTCGGTCACAGGTAGGGTGGTCGATGCTGCCGGTCCCGCCCAGACCCACAAGGTAAAGTCTGGTGACAGCCTGGACGCCATTGCTAGAGCGATGGGAGTTGATCGCAAGGAACTGGCTGAGCTCAACGGCCTGAAGTCGCCCTATCCGCTTAAACTTGGCCAAGTCATCAAGGGCCCAAGAAGCGACGCGAAGGCCTATGTGGTGGGTCAGGGTGATACGCTTTTCTCTATTGCTCAACGGTTTTCAGTGACAGCTAAGGCGCTGGCGTCGGCCAATGACGTCAGCGTCGGCCGGGGATTGAACCCTGGCCGTAAGTTGATCCTGCCGACCGGCTACCGCGACAAGGGCCCGATCCGCACCAAGATCCAGGTCGCCGATGAAACGGCAACCGAAGTTCCAACGCCGCCGCGACCCGCAAGAGCTTCGCCGGCTGTTAAGCCAACGCAACCTGCGCCATTAGAAGCCGAAATCGCGCCAAGGCCTTCCACGCGTGTCGTGACCAGCGTGACCGGCAAGGTGGTGGAATTCGCAGGTAAACCGATCAGCTACCGAGTGCGCAAGGGTGACGCCTTGGACGAGATTGCCCGCGATCTCGGGATGACGCGCAGAGAACTGGCCGAACTCAACAAGCTGAAGCCGCCTTATGCTCTGCAGCCGGGCAAGGTCTTGATCGGTCCGCCAGCGACCATCAAAGGCTATGTGCCGGTCGAGGGGGATACCCTTGCGCTGATTGCTAAGCGATTTTCGGTGACGCCGAAAGCTCTGGCGGCGGTG
This sequence comes from Alphaproteobacteria bacterium, assembly GCA_031367485.1. GTDB lineage: Bacteria > Pseudomonadota > Alphaproteobacteria > Caulobacterales > Caulobacteraceae > Phenylobacterium. The sequence goes on from JANLPX010000363.1 coordinate 2,340, forward strand.
AACGGAGTTAAACAAGGTGCGACGGTTCGGCCGGGCAAGCGATTGACGCTGCCTGGAGGCTTTCGTGATCGTGGCCCGGTTAAGGAGACAATTAGAACCGTCCCGCCAACGACATCGCCCCCGATTTATAGTTCGCCGACGCCTCAGCCTCGACCCGCGCCGATCCCTTATTCGCCGGCCCCCTATGTGCCGTCGGCCCCGACCTCACCGCCAGTGTCACGTCCGATGTCGCCACCACCGACCCTATCTGGACCGCTGAGCGACGCGCAAATTTCGTCGCTGGGCAAAGGCAGGTTCATCTGGCCACTGCGTGGCGACGTGATCTCGGATTTCGGCCCTAAGGGCACTGGTCAGCGTAATGACGGCGTCAACATCCGCGCTCAAGCTGGAGAGCCGATTCGGGCCGCTGCGGCTGGCAATGTGGTCTATTCCGGCGACCAAGTGCCAGGGTTTGGCAATCTCGTCTTGGTCAAGCACGCCGACGGATGGGTCACTGCCTATGGCCACCTGGCGCGCATCGACGTCAAAATGCAGCAACGCGTGGTTCAGGGCCAACAATTGGGTCAGGCGGGATCCACCGGCGGCGTTGCTGAGACGCAGCTACATTTCGAAGTCCGTTTCGCACCTTCGCCATCTGAGCGGGCACGGCCGGTTGATCCGCAGCTGGTCTTGGGGCGGTAGGGCCCTATTCTGGCAGTCTCTGACCGAGCTCGCCCGCCAGATCCCGGATAAACTGCCATGCAACGCGTCCTGAGCGGCCGCCGCGCTGTTGAGCCCACTGCAAGGCCCGGCGGTCCAGGTCAGCGGCCTTAAGGTCGAACCGTGCTGCATAGCCCTGGACGGCCGTTAGATAGGTCGCCTGGTCCATGGGCGAGAAGCCGATCCAGAGTCCGAAGCGATCTGAGACGCTCACTTCTTCCTCGGCATCCTCGGCGGTTGCGACCAAACCCCGGTCTTCGGCGTGATCGCGAGGCATCAGGTGACGACGGTTGGACGTCGCGACGAATAGAACATTGGCTGGCGGGCCAGAGACCCCGCCTTCTAGGGCCGATTTCAGGGCTTTTGCGGCCTCGGCTCCCTCTTCGAAGGAAAGGTCATCGCACAAGACGACGAAACGCTCAGAGCGGCCCCGCAGCAGGTCAAAGAGAACGGGAAGGGTAGTGACTTCATCGCGATCAACCTCGACTAATTTCAAGCTAGGTGCGCTGGGGAGTACGGCCATGAATGCCGACTTGGCCAACGAGCTTTTGCCGGCGCCCCGCACGCCCCAGAGCAGCGCGTGGTTGGAGGGTAGCCCCTTTGCGAACCGACGTAGGTTCTCCACGAACCTAGCTTTCTGTCGCTCAATGCCGACCAAGGCATCCAAGGCCAGGAGATAGTCTGGGGCCAAAACGAATCCACCCGAGGTCGCGTCATGGCGAAATAGGCTACCGACCTGGAAATCAAACGGTGGCGCTGGAGGTGGTGCTAACCGCTCCAGGGCCTCAGCTATGCGTTTTAGCAGGGGTTTGACGTCATCATTCATGATCGTCTGATTAGCTGTTGCCGGGTTCCATTGCAAAACAGCAGGCGAACGCATAGCTTCCGCCGACTTGAAAATCGGTGCGCCCGTGCGCCCGACAATGCGTTTTGGAGAGGCCATGTTCGCCACCCCCGCTTTTGCTCAGACCACCGGTGCCGTTGGCGGCATTGCAGGCTTGCCTGAACCGTTCGGCTCGCTGCTGTTTTTCGTGCCGATGATTCTGCTGTTTTACTTCCTGATGATCCGCCCGCAGCAACAGCGGGTGAAACAGCATCAGGCCATGGTCGCCGGCGTCAAGCGCAACGATACCGTCGTGCTGAACTCTGGTGTTATCGGCAAGGTCGTCCGCGTTGAGGACAAAGAAGTTGGGGTAGAAATCGCCCAAGGTGTGACGGTCAAGGTGGTCAAGACTATGATCTCTGACGTGCGCAGCCGCGGTGAACCTGCTGCCGCCAACGACTCCAAGGTCTAGGACTTCCTGAAATGATCGCGCCCTCGCGCTGGAAAACGATCGCGGTTCTCGCGTCGCTGATCTTCGGCATATTGTTCACCGTGCCCAATGTTTTGCCGGCCTCGGTGCGTGACAGCATGCCGGGGTTCCTGCCGAGTAAGACCCTGAACCTAGGTTTGGACCTGCAGGGGGGATCATCTCTGCTGCTGTCGGTCGATACCAAGGCTTTGCGTGCGGAGAAAACTACGAACTTAATCGAGGACGTTCGGGCTCTGCTCCGCGCCGAAAAGATCGATTTTACGGATCTGGGTCAGGTTGAAGGTGCCGTTAGCGTGCGGATCACCGACCCAGCCAAGGTCAATGTGGCATTGAACCTTCTGCGCGGCCGGGTTGGCTCGCCATTGTCTAAAACGGGCGGTCGTGATGTCGATCTCAGCACCGGCCCCGACCAACATCTAAAGCTGAATTTTTCGACTCAAGCGATGAGTGCTGAAGCCGGGCGCGCCGTGGATCAGTCCATCGAAATCATTCGGCGCCGGATTGACGCGCTCGGGACCAAGGAACCGGCGATCCAGCGACAGGGTGTCGATCGGATCATGGTTCAAGCCCCTGGCGAGAGTGATCCGGAACGCCTGAAAAATATCATCGGCAAGACCGCAAAGCTTACTTTCCAGATGGTGGACGACACGGTCGATCCCGCAGAAGTCGCTCAAGGCCGCATCCCGCCAGGCTCAATTGTTCTGGAAAACCAGGATGGCCCGCCGCTGCTCGTCAAGAAGCGCGCCCTAGTCTCTGGTGACATGCTGACCGACGCGAGCCAAGGATTTGACCAGCAGTCCGGGCAGGCCATCGTCCAGTTTCGGTTCAACGGCGTCGGTGCCAAACGATTTGGCGATGCCACGGCGCGTAACCTGGGCAAGCGCTTTGCCATCGTCCTCGACAACAAAATCATCTCAGCGCCGGTTATTCAGAGCGCGATTCTCGGTGGTTCTGGCCAGATCAGCGGCAACTTTACGCCAGAGTCGGCGAACGATCTTGCGGTCCTTCTGCGGGCCGGTGCGCTACCTGCGCCCTTGAACGTCGAGCAGCAGTCGACTGTTGGTGCCGAATTGGGCGCGGACGCGATTAGGGCCGGTGCTATCTCCCTGGGGATCGGCGCGGTGGCGATTATCGCGTTTATCATCCTGGCCTACGGTCTGTTTGGGGTATTTGCCGCCATAGCTTTGGTCGTCAATGTGCTGCTGATTTTCGGCGCAATGTCGCTAACGCAGGCGACGCTGACATTCCCGGGTATTGCGGGCTTGATTCTGACCCTGGCCGTCGCCGTTGACGCTAACGTGTTGATTTATGAGCGGGTTCGCGACGAGGCGCATGCTGGCCGAACGCCAATCTCGGCTCTGGATCATGGCTACCAGCGCGCATTGGTTTCTATTTTGGACGCCAATATCACCAGCGCGATCTCGGCATTGATCATGCTGATGTTCGGGGCGGGCCCCGTGCAGGGCTTTGCCTGGACCTTGTTGATTGGAGTGGTGACCTCTGTTTTCACCGCTGTGGTGATTACACAATTGCTGATCGGCTGGTGGTATCGTGCCGCTAAGCCCAAATCCCTGCCGATCGTCTAGAGGCAAATATGGCTTGGCCCCTTATCCGCAACCTGCCCCGCGAGTTTCACTTCGACTTTGTGAAGCTGGCTCCCATCGCTGCCGTTTTTTCGGCGATCCTGATCATTGGCTCTGGTGTGTCGTTTTTCACCAAAGGCATGAATATGGGGATCGACTTCGTCGGCGGCACACTGATCGAAGTTCAGACCAAGGACGCGCCGTCGATGTCTGGCCTGCGCACGGCGGTCGCATCGGTGGGTGGTGAGGACGCGCAGGTTCAGACCCTCGGCTCGACGAACGGCGCGATGCTCCGGTTCCGATCCGCCCAGAGCGGCGGGGAAGTGAAGGCGACCGAGAACGTCAAGCAAGCCTTGACCAAGGCCTTTCCAGGCATTGAGTTCAAGCGCGTGGAGACGGTCGGTGCGAAAGTGTCGGGCGAGCTTGTCCGCAAGGGCTTCCTCGCGCTCGGTATCGCGATGGCCCTGATGCTGGCCTATATCTGGTTCCGTTTTCAGCTGCAGTTTGGCTTGGGCGCGGTGGTCGCAGTTGTACATGACGTGCTGCTGACGCTGGGCTTGCTGTCTCTCACCGGTCTTGAGTTTTCGATGACTTCGATTGCCGCTTTGTTGACCGTGATCGGCTATTCAATGAACGAAAAGGTCATCACTTTTGACCGACTTCGGGAGAACCTACGCAAGTACAAGACAACGCCGCTGGCAGAAGTGATCAACCGCAGTGAGAACGAGCGTCTGTCACGAACCTTGATCACAGGCACAACCGCGATCTTGGCGTTGGCTGGGGCGCTATTTATGGGTGGCCCGGTGCTGTTCCCATTGGTGTTTACGATGGTTTTCGGTATCATCATTGGTACCTATTCGTCAGTCTATGTCGCTCTGCCGATCATCTTGCTATGGGGCGTGCGGCGTGGGGATGAAGAGGCCGTGCCCCTGAAACCGGCCAACGCACGCCGCTAGAGGTGGCTCGAAACGCGCCCTCGATTGATGCCTATGGAGACGGTGGTTTTCGTCTCTCTGGCATTCGTCACGAGGGCTCCGTGCTGATTCTGAAGGATGTGGCGGTGGCTTGGCCCGTCTCGACCCTCAGCGACCTTTCGGTCGACCACATCTCAGAAGTGATCGCGGCAGGGTCGATTGAGGTTGAATTTCTGCTGCTGGGGACCGGCGCGCGAAATGGTCTGCCACCGCGCGAACTGCGGGACGCCCTGAAGGCGGCTGGTATCGGCATTGAGTTCATGGATACCCCGACTGCGGCGCGAATGTACAATCTGCTGACGGCTGAGGGTCGCCGGCTGGCCGCTGGACTCATCGCAATCTAGACACTGCCTTTGCACCCCGCCAAATTCCCCTATAGACTCTCCCTAGGGCAGGATTTTCAAAGGGCGAAACATGGCCGGTCTACTTTCCAATCTCCGCAACACCATGATTGTGAGCTCGATCCTCGCGATCATCATCCTTGCGGGCTACATGCAGCACAATGGTGGGGCTGATGCGATCTTCTGGCAGGGAGTCTTCCGCTTCCTCCATGTGTTGTTTGGCATCATGTGGATCGGATTGCTCTATTATTTCAATTTTGTGCAGATACGGAAAATGCCGGAGATCCCGGCTGAGCTGAAGCCGGCTATATCCAAATACATTGCGCCTGAAGCGCTCTTTTGGTTCCGCTGGGCGGCGTTGTTCACTTGGGTGGCTGGCGTGATCCTGGCCATCAATCGCGGCTATCTGATGCAAGCCGCCACGCTGGGTATGACCGAGGGTTTCCAGGTCCCGCAGCACACCTTCATCGGTTTGGGCATGTGGCTGGCGACCGTGATGTTCATCAACGTCTGGGTCTTCATCTGGCCAAACCAGAAGATCGCATTGGGCATGGTGGACGGTGATGCAGACGCTAAGGCCAAGGCGGGGCGGACGGCGATGCTGTTCTCACGCATCAATACGCTCCTCTCGGTCCCGATGCTGGTTACCATGACCATGAACCAAACGCTCTTCGGCTGATAGAACTTCGAGGATAGACTGCGAAGGCCCGCCGAGTTGGCGGGCCTTTTCATGTGAGCCATGACCGATAGTCACGACCCCAGTGATCTCGATGCCCTTATCGCTCGGGTTGATCCCGAACGCTGGCTGTCGAGCCGTTTTGTCGGCGATGCTAGCGCGAGGGCGGACGTGATCGCGCTCTATGCCTTTGACTATGAACTGGCGCGTGCCCCAAGGGTGGCAAGTAGCCCGCTAATGGGTGAAATCCGGCTTACGTGGTGGCGCGAAGTCTTGGACGAGGTGTTCGAAGATCGGCCTGTTCGACATCATCCTACGGCGCAAGCTATTGCCAATGTGATCCGTCGGCATGGTTTGCCGCGAGATCAGCTCGAGAACCTGGTGGATGCGCGCTACCGAGAACTGGACGCCCAACCGATGAACCTCGATGAGGCTCTAACTTGGGCCGAGGGCACTGGCGGTGCCGTCGCTAGCCTTTGTGCATCGCTGCTCGATCCCCACGTCGATCCAGCCAAAGCCTGCTCGGCGGGTAAAGCGTGGTCTATCGGGATGCTGATTGGGACTGCGGGTTTGACCGGAAACGACGCCAGGCAAGCCTTAATGGCAGGGCTTGCTAACGCGGCCGGACTATCTCCGGAAGCCTTCCC